>JBARRE010000377.1:0-6975 GCA_049644065.1 Sedimentisphaerales bacterium
ATTCAGATTACTCTTATACCTCAAGAAAACCTAGGCTTGCCATTCTGCAAGCCACTAAACTAGGAGTATCTAGAAAAAGGACAATGTCCAATTGTCGCTGAACCAATACAGGTGCTTAATGATACAAGTAACACTTATCAACTTATGGCATACAGATAAAACCGGTTACTACAAAAGCAAATTTTTGTAATTATTCCCATTCAGAGAGGATGAAAGCAAGTTTTAGAGAATTTGAGCAAAAATACGGGGTAAGGTGTTTATTATTTTCAGCATCGATGATGAAATTAAGAACTCAGATGTATTCAAAGATATTGAAAAGGAAATCGAAAGATTGCAGGACTAAAAGGTGAAGTTGCATAACTTTCTTTCAAAAGATATAATGATCACGTCGACTAAAAGAAATTCTTTTGCCGGGGTTGATTGAAAATGGGTAAAAATAAATCAATAGAAACAAATCCTCTTGAGACGGTCGAGCCGATAGGCAATCGCGTCCTGATTCGCAAGGACGAGGACAAGAAACAGACCAAGGGCGGCATCCAGCTTCCGGACAATATCGAAATTCCCACAATCACCGGCCGAATCATCACAATCTCCGCCGAGGTCGAACACTCGCCGGACATACCGCTGCGCCAATACGACAAAGTTCTTTTCAATCCCAAGGGCGCCATCCCCGTCGATTTCGAGGGTGACAATCGCCTGTTCGTGGTAGAGATTGAGAACGTCGTCGCGGTCTTCAGAAAATCGTAAAATCACACCGACGGAAAATACCGGTTTATGGCTGATAAGAAGAATACCTGGCTTGCCAAAATAAAACGGACCTTTACGGCAATATTACCTGTCTCCGAAAGACGCAAAGGTGAGTGCGTCAATTGCGGAGCGTGCTGCAAACTGCCGAGTGTCTGCCCATTCCTGAAGTTCACGCCGGATAAAAAGTTGCTCTGTTCGATTTACCCTGTTCGACCGTTAAACTGCAGAAAATACCCAAGAACCGAATCGGAACATATCACTCAAGAGAAGTGCGGCTATAGATTCGAGTAAGATGAGCTTTACTTTGTTGAATCTATAGATGTTTACGCGGCGTCACAGCTTTGCCCACAAACAGTAATATAATTATGATACCAATCATAGATATTATGCTCTCGATGTGCACCCTGTTAAAATCCCGCTTTGCGGTTATTCCGGCTTTTTCAGCGGCAGCTATTTATCCGGCAAGCCTCTTTCGGCCACGCCGCTTAAGAGCGAACAGACTTCCCAGTACCAGCAACAATCCGGTTGCGGGTTCCGGAACTTCCGGCGCTTTCGGCGTTGGTTTATTGTCTTTAATAAAATAATAAAACTTTTGTGGTTTTGCTTTTCCACCACCGCCGCTGCCGCTAAAGCCCCCCGGCCGGCTCAAATCCAAAGCGGTAGGGAACAGGCCGCCCGGACCTCCGCCACCGCCGGCGGACAAGCCATCTCCGTCATCAAAAACACCGTGTTCGGCCTGCTCGAATACTGCGATAATGACCTTTGGCTTATTGAGATAAACAACAGTGCTGGATGCCGTGGCGTCACTTACCTCGCCCAGCCAGTGAATAAATTTATAGCCCGGCTTGGCAACTGCAGTCAGCATAACCTCCGTACCCGGCTTAAAATGATGAACGCCCGCGACCGGAGTTATTTCGCCGCCTTTAACAGGAGTCTGCTCAAGAAGAAGCACAATGTCCTTTGTCTGGCAATACGCAGGCATAGTCAATCCACACATAATAATTGCGATGGCTGCTATTATACCTCTGCATCCAAAAGATTTCGGAAGCCCCCATTTCATCAAATTCCACCCCCGTTGTGACAAAGTCTCGCTATCCATATAGACCGCTGTGCGGCTATGGATCCTATATAGTAATATTAAACCAGATAAAGCTCGAAAAGTCAAGTCTTTTCTCTGATCCATGCCCGGTTATCGGCGGGAAGAAGCCATAAATCAGGTTTTGAAGGCTTGGGCAATTATTTTATAGGTCTTCCGGCGGTCGTGAATGTGCAGACTTTTTCGAAGAGATTTTGGTCTGATCTTAATGTCATCAGCCCTTCGACTCCGCTCAGAGCCTGCCCTGAGGAATTCGAAGGGGTGAATAATTCTTCATGCCGAGCGAAGACGAGGCATAAATCGACAATCGGCAATCGTCAATCGAAAATTCCTACTACTGGCTTTTGCGTACGTATCTGCCGATGTTGCGAACCGCCTGCCGGAGACGCTGCTCGTTTTCAACAAGAGCGATGCGCATATAATCTTCGCCTCCTTCGCCGAACGCTCTGCCGGGAGCGATAGAAACTTCCGCGTACTCCATCAGGTCCATCGCGTAATCGATGCTGCCCTTGCCTTTGGAATGCTCCTTCGGGACCTTTGCCCAGACGAACATTGTCGCGCGCGGCTTTTCCACCTCCCAGCCGATCCGCGTCAGACCGTCGCAGACCACATCACGCCGGGACTGATACTTCTTGTTCTGGGCGATCATATCTTCCTCGCAGTGCCGCAGGGCGATGATGCCGGCGATCTGAATCGCCTGGAAGATGCCGTAATCGTAATAACCTTTTATCGTGGCGAGATAATCGATCATGTCCCTGTTGCCCGCCACGAAGCCGATGCGAAAGCCCGCCATGTTGTAAGGCTTGCTCATCGTGATAAATTCGACGCCGACGTCCTTCGCCCCTTTAACCGAAAGAAAGCTCGGCGCTTTGTAGCCGTCGAAGCAGGTTTCGCCATAGGCAAAGTCGTTAATTACCGCCACGCCGAACTTCTTTGCCAGTTCGACGACCGGCTCGAAAAATCCCTCATCGACTGTCATGGCCGTCGGATTGTGCGGGTAATTAAGAATCAGCAGCTTGGGCCTCGGAAACATATTCTCCAGTACCATCGTGACGTTGCTGATGAACTTTTCATCGTTGCCGAGCGGCACCGAAACCACATTTCCGCCAGCCAGCGCCACTGCGTAGTTATGTATCGGAAAGGCCGGTTCGGGAACTATCGCTGTATCGCCCGGGCCCATCATCGCCAGGCACATGTGGCTGAATCCTTCCTTCGAGCCGATGCAGGCCAGCACTTCGGTCTCCGGGTCGAGCTGCACGTTCCATTTACGCTCGTATTTCTTCGTGATTTCTCCTCGAAGGTTCTTGATCCCTTTTGAAGCGCTGTAGCGGTGGTTTCGCGGGTCCTGTGCCGCTTCGCAGAGCTTGTCAATGACGATCTTCGGCACGGGGTCCGATGGATTGCCCATGCCCAGGTCGATAATGTCCACGCCCGCCTGGCGCTTTGCCAGTTTCAGCGCGTTGAGCTTCCCGAACAAGTAGGGCGGCAGCCGCGTTATTCTCAGCGCCGGCTCAATGCGTTTATCCGTAATCCGCCGATGCGGCGATTCTATCGGTATTTCAGACATAATCTTTCTCACAATTCAAACGAACGTAAATTTTGGGTCATTCGTGTCGAGGGCGTCTCGCCCTCGATTCGCGGGCAGGATGCCCGCGACACAACTATACTACAATCGGACAGTGTACACTCGCCGGATAAATTTTCAAGCCATTTTATCCGGCTCGGACAGCAATCCTCGCCCAGCAACTCCAAGCCGCGCCGACCTCAAAATTGGCTTTGATTGGCTTTGTTTTTTCGTGCCCCGCAGAGTGGTTTATTGTCGTATTCTCCTTTCATACAAGAGCTTACGCTATTTTGTCTGCCGGAAAATTGGCTTTGTTTTTTCAAATAGGGTTAGAATTTCCCGTTGTGCAGGGATTCCATACCTGTCATTCCCGCGAAGGCGGGAATCCAATCCGCGTCCAATCCAACATCTTGAGATTGGCCCATTCGACTGCGCTTAGGACATGCTTTGAATTGGCTTTGTTTTTTCGCCGCCTCAAAGCATGAAATTCTCCATAATCACCTTTCATATAGATACTTACGCTCATTCTGCCCACCAGCAAATTGGCTTTGTTTTTTCAAGTAGTACTCTGTCATTCCGCATCCATTCGTCTTATTTAGGATTTAGAGTTTATTGCTTAGAGTTTCCGGCCAAAGGCCGGCTTTGGTTTTGTTTTTTCAAATTAACCACGAATTAACACCAATTAACACTGTTGTTTGGGCCACAATGCCACATCCCTATGGAACAGGGAGAAATAATCAATAGTAAAAAATCAATAATAAATGATAAAGTTCTACAGTCACTAATATAGTTATATGTATATCATAAACTGTTGTTCGTTTGGCGTCAAGATAATTCTAAAAAAATCTCCTTGACTCGCCGGATGGACTTTCAAGCCATTTTATCTATTTTGCCACTTATACCAATTGTAATTAAGATTTACGCCTTTGTCATTTCGACCGGAGGGCCACAAAGTGGCCCGAAGTGGAGAAATCTAATAAAAACAGATTTCTCGACTCCGCTTTGCTACGCTCGAAATGACCCAAACAAGCGCATTTATGATGTACAATTGGTATTACAATTGCCATAGAGCTGTGAACTGGCCGATAAATCCTTGCTTTTCGTTTCACTTTTCGATACAATAATATCGAGATTGCAAATAGCTCTCTATTGAAGGAGGACCAAGTAAAATGGCTAAAATAAGCAAATTATCGATGTTTCCGCTGATCTTGCTTGTTTTCTGTGCTATCAGCCAACATGCCGAAGCCGAAACGAGCATTTACGTATTCGGCCCCGACCAAAGCAACATCGTCAAGACCGGCGGTTTTGCCGGTGTTCACGAAACTTACACCGTCACCGGTCAGTTCCAATTAACCGTCGATTCTGATGCCGGCGTCGCCTCATTTGAAACAGTCGATGCAAACCTGGCCAATGATACCGGCTTGGTATATGGACGCAACATTGATGAAATCTTCAACATGACCGCACTTGCCGGCACGATTCTCGATGAGACGACAATCCAGTTCGAGGGCAAAACCGCCGACGGCACAGAAAGCGATGTTCGCTTGAATATTAGCTTCAGTAAACATTCGGCCCACCTGATCGGCAAAACTACCCCGCCGCCAAACAGCGCCGACATGTTCTTCTACGATGTCAATGCTGTCGCCACAATAAAATACTCCGGCGGCACGGGTGAACCAAACAATCCGTATCAAATCGCCACGGCAGAGGACTTGATACTGCTTGGCGAGAGTCCCGAGGACTATGACAAGCACTTCAAGTTAATGTCGAATATTGATTTATCAGGGTATGCATATGACAGAGCTGTGATTGCAGCGGATATAGACGATGTCAACGATGGTTTTCAGGGAACTTCTTTCTTTGGTGTCTTTGACGGAATGAACCACGTGATAAGCAATCTCCATATCCAAGGGGGCGATTACCTGGGTTACCTGGGTCTGTTCGGGCAATTGGACTCCGGAGCGATGGTTTCCAATCTCGGCCTGGAAGCGATAGATGTCAATGGAACCGGTAAATATGTCGGCGGGCTGGTGGGTCAAAACGACGGGAGCATTGCCACGAGCTACAGTACCGGCACGGTCAATGGAAGTTGGTATTTCGGTGAGGATGTTGGGGGCCTCGTGGGCCAGAACAACGGCACCATCACCACTAGCTACAGCACCGGGACAGTCACAGGAGATGAAAATGTCGGCGGGCTCGCGGGTTCCAATGGCGGCAGCATCGTCAAGAGCTACAACACAGGCACCGTTAATGGCAGATGGGAGGTAGGTGGGCTCGTGGGCATGAACTACGGCAGCAACACCACCTGCCATAGCACCGGGACGGTTACTGGCGAATGGGATGTCGGCGGGCTCACGGGTACCAATGCCGGCAAAATCGCCATGAGCTACAGCACCGGCACTGTTAGTGGAGATATGGGTGTCGGTGGGCTCGTGGGCAACAACTGGAAAGAAATCACAATGAGCTACAGCACCGGTGCGGTTAATGGCAGTGTAGCAGTAGGCGGCTTCGCCGGACTGAACGTTGGTATAATCACAACAAGCTTCAGCACAAGCATAGTCACAGGAAATGTCGAAACCGGTGGACTTGTGGGGCAGAACGGTGTCAACATTCCCACTCGAGAGCTTAACGGTGCCGTCTTCAATTGCTATTCAACGGGTACGGTTACAGGAGACTGGGCTGTTGGTGGCCTCGTGGGTGCAAACAGACTTGGCAATGTTGACATGAGCTACAGCACCGGTGTGGTCACCGATACAGATCCTAATAGCTTGTCTCCACCTTTGCCTCCAGATGATCCGTTCGATCCTATATATAAAGGTGCGGGTGGTCTGGTGGGCGGTAACATCTCGAATATCACCTCTTGTTTCTGGGACACGGAGACCTCAGGCCAGACAACCAGTGATGGCGGTGACGGCAAGACCACGGCCAAAATGCAAACCGCCGGCACATTCCTGGATGCCGGCTGGGATTTTGCGGGTGAGACAGAGAACGGCACGGAGGATATTTGGAGCATCTGTGAGGGAAATAATTATCCGCGTTTTGTTTGGCAAATCGGTGCAGGTGATTTTGTCTGTCCGGACGGCATAACGATAGACGACTTTATGTTTTTCATGGAACACTGGCTGGATGATAACTGTGATTCAAGCAATGATTATTGTGAAGGTACAGACCTTGATCAGTCCGGTACAGTCGATGTGATCGACCTTGAAATCTTTTTTGAAAACTGGCCGGCCGAGAAATAATAACCTGTCATACCTAAATAAATGCGCTTATGTGTCATTTCGAGCGCAGCGAAGCGGATTCGAGAAATCTGCTATTTAATAGATTTCTCCACTTCGGGCCACTTCGTGGCCCTCCGGTCGAAATGACAAAGGTGTACATTTTAATTATAATTGGTGTCAATCTTCGAAGGGCAGGCTTGCCGAATAGTTCGGTGCTTCTTTGGTTATCTGGATATCGTGCGGGTGGGATTCGCTTACAGAAGCGGCACTAATCCTTACGAATCGGCTGGCTTTTCTTAGCTCTTCGATATTTCTTGCTCCGCAATAGCCCATTCCGGCACGCAGGC
>JBARRE010000378.1:0-11654 GCA_049644065.1 Sedimentisphaerales bacterium
GCCAATCCTGCAGCCCAGGCAATCAAAGCCACCTTAGCCGGCGAGGAGCCTTCCAAATATATCATCCACGCCAAATTCGGAAACGTCGGGGACGTTCACTTCACGCCCAAGTGCACGGGGGTAGTTACAACCGCACCGGGCGCAAGGATCATTGAGGCTGATATGAGCGGCGAGACGAGCATTATGCTGCCTTTGGAGAAGAGGGATTTTTCGGGCGTACTTGATTTTTCGAGGGTTAATCCCGGCACCTACTTTCTCAAGGCAAGCATAGAATATGCCACCGGCAAGGCAGAAACGGCTGAGCTGCCAATACAGGTCTCCATCGATGAAAATGAGGCGAGGCTCGTTGAGATTGTGAAACCCGCAGAAAAAGAGCCGGAGCCGGCAGCGAAGACAGCCGAGACCGGCAAATAAAATTCATTATTTCATTGTTCTTGTTACCGGACGTAATTAGAAATTTTGTCTTTAACTCCCGCAATTTTGCAGCCGATACATTCATATCGTAAAGAACAAGATTCGTGAAACGAGTAATCATGTGGAAATACTTTAAAAAGACCATTGCAGTCTTAGCGGTCATCGCAATAACCGTCGCCATTTTTTACTTGTGCACTCTGGTTGACTGGTCGCAGGTGCTTTCTCGCCTGAAGCGCGAGCAGTTCGCACCACCCAACGAACCACAAATCACGAACCACGAACCACCGGATACGAATGAACCGGTCCAACCTCCTTCCGAGCCAAATGAGCCGACCGAACCAAATGAACCAACCATCATGCCAACCGTACCAGAGCAAAAGGAACCGAATGAACCTCCCATTGTTTCTGAGCCGGTTGCAGAACCCGTCGCCGAACCGGAGCCGAACGAACCGGTCGTAGAGCAGCCGCCGGCAGAAAAGCCGGCTGTTAGTGGCGAAGATAAGACTGCCGAGGCTGCACAGCCGGAGCAACCAAAGACGCAGGCTGAGCCAAATCAACCGGTCGTAGAGACGTCAAAGCCAGGCCTTGTAAGCAATGTCTTTTTCGATACGGACCTTCGTCAGGCCTTGCAGGACATCGGATCGCAGGTGGGTGTAATTATCGTCCCCGACGAGAGTGTTATAGGCATGGTTACGTGCAAGCTGGAGAATGTGCCGCTAAAAAAGGCGCTGGACATTGTGCTGGCCGGCACAAACTATGTTGTCAAGGAGACGCCGGACTACTTTATGGTCTGTTCAGCGGAGCCGACAAGTCCTTCATTCCCGGTGGTGAGTGAAACGCGCCTTATGAAACTTAACAATATCAAGGCCGATGCGGCGGTGAAACTGTTATCCAAGGGCTTTGCCGACTACGTTCGGGCCAACCCCGACGACAACACGGTTTCTATTACCGCGCGGCCGTCTGTAGTGGAACGCATCGTATCGGACCTGAACCAATTTGATCGTCCTAAACGACATGTCTTGTTAGATGCACGCGTTGTCGCGATGGAGCACGGGGACCTGTTGAATCTGGGTTTTCAATGGGATTGGCCATCGATTTCGGCTGGGACTTTCTCGGACTCGGAACATCACGGGGGCGGTGCGACCGAACGCGTGGATTGGCCATGGGGCATTCAGATAGGATATACACCCGGCCAGGAATTCACCAATTCGCTCCTGCTGACGCTGAACCTTCTTTCGCAGAATAACGAGGCGACCGTCATAGCCAGCCCGCAGGTGCTGGCCCAGGACGGCCAAGAAGCTGAGATCAATGTCATTACCGAAGAGTACTTTAAGATAACCTCACCGTCTGCTTACTATGTGCAGTTTCAACTTGAGACAATCAAAACCGGCACGACATTAACGATTACGCCCCGCATCGGGGATAATAATGAGATTACATTAGAGATGACGACCGAGGTCAGTGACGTAATAGCCCGCGGGGAGGACAATCTTCCTGTTGTTACACGACGGACTACCAAGAACACCGTGCGGATTGAGGACGGCGGGACAGCCGCAGTGGCGGGGCTGATGGACAGCCGGGAGCGCTTCCAGAAAAGCCGGGCACCGGGGCTGGCCGATATTCCAATATTGGGCGCATTGTTTCGCAATACAAACAGGACTAAATCATCCCGGCAGGTCTCTGTATTCGTAACGGCACGGCTGATGCCCGAAACAGGCCGTCTCAGACAGGAACCGGTTGAGGACCGAGTTCTAATCGAATTAGTGGGGGAAGAATTTAAAAAAGACCTTCAAGAAGCCTTGACGCGTCTGAAAAGGGAAAACACAAGGCCACAAATGAGGATGCCGTCCGCGGGGGACAAATCGCTACTGAACCGCTCCCTATAAGTAAAGAAGCATGGAGTGGCTTATTACTGAAAATCGAACAACGATTGGGTTTTAATCATTGTCACCTGGTCGGGATATGCGGCGAAAGTGTGTATGTGCAATTCGGTTCGTCTGGCCTCGAAGTCAACATAGCAGAATGGCTGAAGCTTGCCGACTTCCAATTCCGGGAATTTCACAAACACGCCCCGGTTTCGGGCGAAGCGTTCAAGGTCGGTATGGCTCTGCTTGTACAGATTGGGACTCATTTTCTCGATTTGAAAATCAGTCATATAACTTACTCCCCGGCTCAAAGTGCATTTATGAGTTCTCGGGCCGCGGAACTGAAAGCGTTCGAGCAATCCTCGTGAGGGCAGCATTTGCCCGGGAGCGCTTACAACCTCGGTAAGGCAGATATCGCCGGAAAAAACACTAACGACATGTGTGCATCCCGTTACCCAGATAATCGACTCGTATTTTTCGGTATTTAAGTGCCGGTTGGCGTAAATCTGGAAAAGCTCCGGATGCAGAGGTCTTTGAAAAAGACTAAACATCAATTCATCAATCGCTACATTGATTTGTGGTAATTCCATATTTAAAGCCCTAACACAAAATTCTGACTGCCATGTTAACGTTATTATACCAAAATTAATACACATAATCAAGACTGATATTAGTATTGATAAGGCCGATATCAGCCCTTATAGGACGATTTTGATGCAAGCTCAGCGACCTAAAAGAGTAACAATAGGAAAGAAAATTTGAAAAAGATAAAAAATAATGGCTGCCTTATGCTTTCTGCTACTGAAAAAACCGGGCGGTAATAGAAACTGCAATAATATTGTAAAAGGCATGAGTTCCGGCAGTAATTCCAAAACCACGAATTGCAAAAAGAACTGCAAAATAAATTCCTGCGATTGTTCGAAAAGCAAACCTTGTCCAGTTAAAGGGATCTGTGGCATTTGGCTGCCCGCTGATAAAATCTATATGGTGGTGTGCGCTAAAAAGCGCTGCTGAAATGAGAACTGAAAGCACAATAGAATTCATATGATTCAATCTAAGAGCATCCTGTAAAAGCAGCATCAAAATACATATCAAAATCAACCGAAAAACAAGCTCTTCGTAAATCCCTGCGCCTATTCCGGTAACGATATTTGTCAATATCGGCCGTGTTGGTTCATCATTATCTGTCTGGCCTGTGGCGGAGGATAGACGATTGTTTGCCACCGAAGAGTGATTTGGCGGCGCTACAGTCTGGGTTCGTATAGCACTATTATCAAGCCGGCCGATGTTGCTTTCTGCCCCGGAGGAACTGCTTAGAAACATCGTCAGGACAATCAACGGCACTGCAAGCAGGACGCATTCGACGGCCATCGGCAAAATATCGCCCAACCACAAACGCCACTGCTTGCCGGACGTGATTTGCATTGCTATCAAAATCACTATAACCGCCAGCGGAGGAGCTACCCATGCAAATTTACCGCCGAAACCTACCGACTCAAGCAGGTTTTGCAGCCAGACAAACGCTACCACTCGAATCTGCGATTGGTTCAGGACATCGGTATTAATGCCAAACGTTCCCAACTCATAGAAGATAATAAATGGCAGCAGAAAAACTATAGCGTAAATCGGACGAGATGTCCTCTCAAGGTAGGAATCATGTGCAAAATTAAACAGTTGCCCCGTGCTGTACTTGCGCTGCCCTTCCGTTTTGTTAGCTTTTTTTGCTTTTCCCATTTCTAAATTGTGGCTGCATGCCCTCTTTTCTCTGCGGGTGTTCCTTAATTTTTACTACCGAATTTATGCAGAGTCTACTTCAAGTAAGCCGAAAATACAATAGTCGAACATAACAATTATAAGAGATTCAGGGTAAATATATGAAGCCGTTATTGTGCTTTCTCGGCGGATGTGAGTTTGAATATATTATCCATGAGCTAAAATCCGACCTGAAAAAATATTTCGACTTCGAATATTTCCACAGTTTTGAGCATCGTGCAGAATAGTATTATGATCAGCGAAACTTTATCTGAAATCTATCGACTGCTTTACGATGCGTTCGGTCCGCAGCACTGGTGGCCCGGCGAAACACCGTTCGAGATTATGGCCGGTGCGATACTGACCCAGAATACAAGCTGGACCAACGTAGAAAAAGCGATTGCGAACCTGAAATCCGGCGGGTACCTGACGCCGGATGCGCTCCATCGTATCGACCTTACGCAGCTCGCCGAACTCATCCGTCCGGCGGGCTATTATAACATTAAAGCAAAACGCCTAAAAAACTTCGTCAATTGGCTGTTTGACAATTATAGCGGCGAATTGGAGAACCTTCAGACCATCCATACTGGCCAAATGAGAGAGGAGCTTTTGACTATCGGTGGTATCGGGTGCGAAACCGCCGATTCGATTTTGCTTTACGCTTTGGGCAGGCCTGTTTTTGTCGTGGATGCTTACACCGCTCGAATTACCTTGCGGCACGAACTTATCGAGCCGGGCGCCGATTATGAGCAGTTGCGGGAATTGTTTGAGTCGAATCTGCTCGAGGATGTCCCGTTTTTCAACGAGTACCATGCGCTGCTGGTCAGGGCCGGCAAAGAATTCTGCAAGACGAAGGCCATGTGCTCGGGCTGTCCCCTCGAAGAGTTGCCGCACATGCTCGATATCGAGTATTTTTAGTGTATTTCCTGCCCAGGCTTTGCGCCGGTATCGGCGGTGAGCATGAAGATATCTTTTCCGCCGGTGCCGGCCGCCAGGATCATTCCTTCGGAAAGGCCGAACCTCATCTGCCTGGGTTTGAGGTTAGCAAAGAAAACGACGAGTTTTCCGGTCAAATCCTCGGGCTTGTAAGCAGTGGCGATAGCGGCAAAAACTGTCTTTTCCGGTCCGCCCACATCCAGAACCAGCCGCAGCAACCTGTCGGCGCCTTCGACGGATTCGGCCTTTAGAACTTTTGCGATTCGCAGGTCGATCTTCGCGAAATCATCAATTGTACACTCCGGCTTGAACGGCTCGGCGGGTTCTGTCGCCGCCGGCTTGGGAGCCTGAGCTTCCTTGCTCTCTTCTAACATTGCATTCACCTGTTCTTCTTCAATTCGTTCGAACAATCGTTCAAAATCGTTTATCCTGCGGTCTTCCAGCACCGTATCGAGATCTGCAAAACAAAGCGTCTCAACATCGAGGAACCGCTGTATATTTTCAGCATATTTGGGCACGATGGGTTTTAGATAAATCGCCAGGATACGGACGGCGTTGATTACGGCGGTTAAAGTTGTGCGTGTTTTTTCCAGGTCGGTTTTTGCTGTCGCCCACGGCTGATTCTGCTCGACATACCGGTTCGCCTCATCCGCCAGGGCGGTAATCGACCGGACGGCTGCTGCAAATTTGAGGTTCTCATAATCTTCTATAATCCCGTCCTTTGCCGTGGTGAGCTTGTTAATAAGCTCTTTGCCCTGCTCATCGAGCCGGCCAAGCTGCGAATCGAGTTTCTTCGTCAGCATGGGGCCGGAGCGGGAGGCCAAATTTGCGAATTTGCCGACTAAATCGGAATTGATTTTGTTTACGAAGTCCTCCATTCTCAAAGCGATATCGTCAATTCCATCGGTTAGTTTGCTTGCGTAGTAGTAACGCAGGTATTCGGGATTTAAATGTTTGATATAGGTGCTTGCCTTGATAAAAGTTCCGCGGGACTTGCTCATTTTTTCGCCGTTTACGGTCAGAAATCCGTGGACGAAGAGTTTGTCGGCAGTACGAAATCCGGCCCCGATCAACATTGCGGGGAAAAATAACGCGTGAAAATACATAATATCTTTGCCGATGAAGTGATAGATCTCATATTCATTACTGCTCGTATCGGCAGAATTGGCGCACGGCCAGAGTTCATTAAAATCGAGGTTGTTTCTATCGCAGTAGTTTTTGGCTGAAGCCATATATCCAATGGGCGCATCCAGCCAGACGTAAAAGAATTTGTTTTCTTCTCCCGGTATTTTGAATCCGAAATATGGGCCGTCACGAGATATGTCCCAGTCTTTCAAACCGGCGTTGAACCATTCATCGAGTTTGTTTGCCACCGATTTTTGTGTATGTCCCCCGGCAATAAGGTCTCTGAGCTGTTGTTCGTAATCGATAAGTTTGAAAAAATAATGCTCGGAGGTTTTCAGCGAGGGTCTGGTCCGGCACGTTGAACAGTAGGGATTAATGAGATCGGTAGGTTGATATGTGGAACTGCAAACCTCACAGGAATCGCCATATTGGTCCTCTGCTTTGCACTTCGGGCATGTGCCCCGGACAAATCTGTCCGGCAGTGACATTTTGCAGGTTTCGCAGTAAGTCTGTTCCACGTCCCGTGTAACGATTGAGCCGGCCTCGTTCAAACGATTGAAGATCAATTCGCTGAAATACTTGTTCTCGGGCGAATGGGTTGAGTAATAGTTATCGAATTCTATATAAAACTCGTCAAAATCGGCCTTGTGCTCTTTATACACTTTCCCGATCAGCTCTTCAGGGCTGATGCCCGCCGTCCGGGCGCTAATCATAATAGGCGTGCCGTGCGTATCGTCGGCGCAGAAATAAAGGCATTGATTGCCGCACATTTTCTGAAAGCGCACCCAGATATCGGTCTGGATAGATTCTACTAAATGCCCTAAGTGTATAGGGCCGTTTGCATAAAGTAAGGCTGAGGTTACGATGATCTTGCGAGGCATTTTTCTTCCTTGACGACTGAAATCACACACCGGGGATAACTATTATTTATTGTTCTGTCCTTTTTTCTTCGAGTTGCTATTCTGTTTTTGATCTGTTGCTGCGGACTGGGGGAGTATCTCAAGCTCTTCGAGATTAACGGCGATTTTCTCCCCACTTTCAAATTCAACCATAACTAACTGACTCAATATCTGGGTATCTATAACTCTGCCCTGACCTTTTTGGGTTTTTACCCTGGTATTCTTTTTCGGCAGTCTTTTTTTGAGGTCCGTATAAGTTTCGTCCTCATATCGCAGACAGCACTTCAGTCTGCCGCAATAGCCGGAGATTTTGGCCGGATCGAGGGTGGCCTTTTGCATCTTGGCCATTCGCATATTGACCGGCTTGAGGTGTTTGAGGAATCGCTGGCAGCAGCATTGCTGTCCGCAGCTTTCCACGTCACCGAGAAGTTTGGCCTCATCCCGGGAGCCGATCTGCCGCATTTCGATTCTCGTCTGATATTCCTGTGCGATTCTTTTGACTAAGTCGCGAAAATCCACCCGTCCGTCGGACATAAAGTAGAAGATGATGCGTTCGCCGCCGAACACGTGTTCTGCATCGACTATTTTCATCGGCAGGTTCATTTCCTTGACGAAACGCCTGCAGTATTCCATTTCTTCTCTTGCGATTTTCCGCAGGTGCCGCTCTTCGCTTATATCCGCGGTTGTTGCGTAACGGATGAATTTGCCAGCCTGGCCCTGCGAGAGATCGACGTCGTCGTTATTGAAATACTCTTGTAATTGCTCCTGGCTTAGTCTGAATTGACCGGCCTTGTAGGAACTGAACCGGCCTACGAGATGACCCAGTTCAAGGCCTCTCTTAGTTTTTATCACGACACGAGTGTGCACTTTGAGTATTCCGGTCTCGTGATGCTCGAATAGGCCGAGTGTGCTCATCCGCCCGTATCGAACCAGGATATACTTCTTATGCTTTGTTTGTTTGGTTCTTGCTTCCAGGTTTTTTGACATCCAAACTACCTATATTCATACTAATTTTTCGTTATACTACGGCTAAACCCGGATTGTATCAGAATCGGCAAGACTTAACAATAGCTGTTCGAAAATAAGCTTTTCATTGACGCTGGCCTCGATCCATCGCAGCACGCGATAGCAATCGGAGATTTTTTCCGCCGCCAATTCGGCGTCGAAACGGGCAGCCAGCTTTTCTATCTGCTCTTTTTGGTCGAAATTGACAGGTTCTTTCGCCCTCGTTAAGTTTAGATTCATCGCATCGTGCAGGGCGGATATGATTATCCGAACAATAATCTTCATGGCCCTTCGATTGATGTCGGCCCTACTTGTGGCCGTATCGAGGTTTGTCCACTTGGCGGCGATTTTCTTGCTTTCCGCGAGAAGCTCCTGGGCCAGGTTCAGAGCATCGGTGAGTTCATAGCTGACTAAAGAGTTTATCAACTCTTTTTTGGCATTGTAAAAATTTGCATCGGCCAGCTCAAGTTCCGCCCACTGGCACGCTTCGCCCAGGCTGCCTTGCGCCAGGCGTGCGAAGTACCGGGCCGGCTCTTGTTCGAGGCCCTTATCTTTTAATTTTTCGATTATCATGCTTTCGTCTATCGGGCCGAACCGGATTGTCTGGCACCTCGATTTGGTCGTAGGCAGGAGTTTTTCCAGGCGAGTGCACAGCAGCACTATGCAGCAATATTCCGGCGGCTCTTCGAGGACCTTCAACAGGGAGTTCTGTGAGGAGATGTTTAGCCTCTCAGCTTCGCTGATGACGAAGACCTTTCTCTGCGAAATCGTCGGTTTAGTCGGGACCTTCGCGATCAGGAATTCCCGGATTACATCTATCGGCAAGTCGATGGGAGCTGCTTTGCCTTTGCCGTCTTCGGTAAATTCCCGTAATTCCTTGTAGATATGGGCGAAGTCGGGATTTGCGCCGGCTTCTAAGAGCTTGCAGGATTGGCACGAGCCGCAGCCGTCGGCAATGCCGTTTTCTAAGATGGGTTTTTTGCAAAGAAGCAGCCTGGCCCATTCGCGGGCGGTTTTGAATTTGCCAATGCCTTCGGGCCCGGCGAAGATATACGCATGGGCCCACCTGTCCGATGCGAAGGCCCGCTGCAGAATGTCGATTGCCCTGTCCTGGCAGAAAATCTCTTTGAATGACATTTATGTAAAACTCGCTTCTGAGATAAGTTGCAATATTCTCTTGTGCACTGTTTCAATGTCAGCTCCTCCATCGACTATTTTCACAGTACCGGGATAATACTCTCCTATTTTGAGGAACCACTTCCTGACTTTTCTGTGATACTTCAAAGTCCTTGAGTCAAATCGATCTGCAATTACATTGTCAAATAAATAGGCTTGATTAGCATCCTTATGGTTTACTTTGGTTTTCTGGTATCGCTTGTGTCCGGTGCGTTCACGCCCTTCTTCAACAGGTATATCAATTATGACTGTTAGGTCTGGCCAAACATTTCCCACTGCAAATCTTCCAAGCTCGATTATCTTCTCAATAGGATAACCGTTGCTACCCTGGTAAGCACACGTTGAAGATATGAACCTATCACACAAAATCGTTTTGCCTGCTTCCAAAGCGGGTTTAACAACTTCTGCCACAAGCTGTGCACGCGATGCCATGAATAACATGGCCTCCGTAGTAACATCCATATAACCCTTAGCATCATATTTCAGAAGATTGCTAATTTGGATGCCGATCTTTGTCCCTCCCGGATCATTTGTTTGTACTACAGTAATTCCATGGTTCACCAAGTGAGTTTTCAGTAGTTCCAACTGGACAGTTTTCCCACAACCGTCCGGCCCATCAAGTACAACAAACTTACCTCGTAATTTATCTTTCAAGAGCATTTCCTTTTTGGTCTCTTTCATTTCACTTTCAACTATTACAAACTACGGCAAGGCACAGAGTATCATACCCTGCCCGGCAAGACAACCTGTTTATTGCTACGTCCGGCGTGAAGTTCTGTTCTACTGCGAGACTTCCGACAAAGCCTCATAGGTTTGCGGCATGCGGTGACGCGGGCCGATAGAACGCCAGTGACCGACCCAGCGAAGAGTTTCGCGCTTGTTCAGGTCGATCTCCGCCCAGAATACCCCGTCTTTGCCCTTGTTCGAGGCCAGAATCCTGCCCATCGGGTCGATGACCATGCTGTTGCCGTCATATACCGATGGTACCATATAGACGCCGTTGTCCCTCGCCCGAACGCGAAAGGTTGATTCGCCGTCGACCCGGCCCTCCTCATCGGGCAGGGTATTGCCCCAAGTCGGTGCAAAGATAATCTCCGCCCCCTGTAGTGCGAAGATTTCCGCCGCTTCGGGGAAGAACCAGTCATAACATATCTGGATAGCGACTTTGCCGAAATCCGTCTCGAAAACCGGATACTCGTTGCCGGGCCGAATGCCTTTCTTCCACTCCTCACGCGGCAGGTGGACCTTGCGATACTTGCCTGCAATTTCTCCGCGGCGGTCCAGCAGCACGGCAGTGTTATAAACAATGTCGCCGTCCAGTTCAGTAAGACCGGCCACTACCCAAATCTTGTTTCGCTTCGCGGCCTCAGCTAATACCTCACTAATCGGCCCCGGTATCGGCTTGGCACGATCTTTTAAGGTCGCTGAAGTACCGACCGCCAGAATTGCCTCGCCTAAGCAGACAATATCGAGCCCGAGCTTACCTGCGGCATCGATTTGCTCGCACCAGAGTTTCAGATTCTTTTCCGGCGTACTATTCTTCGGTCGCAGAAAAACTGTGCCGACCTTGGCCTTCCTCGGCTCGGGCGCCGGCGCTGGCTGAATACTCACGCTCTTCCATAGGACCAATCCTCCCCGCGGCCACTTTACTCCCAGTGACAAACGGGCGCTATCGGCATCCTCCGGCGCGACGAGCACATCGTCGAACTTTGCAATACCATTCTCTATAATCGGTCCTCGAACAAGCATCCCCGCCGGGTGCAGCAGTTTGCCGCCGCGCTTCCAGCTTACACGCACTAACAGCGAATGGTAGGGGGCCGGAAAATCGCGTAACAGACAGACTGACTTGACCGCGTATACCTGCCCGCCTTTGATCCCTTTAATATCCTGAACCACCCCGCCCACGGCGTAAGGATCGGCCCCATCGACAACAAAACCACCGCCGGCACTCGCTCGCACCCTGCAAGCCGCCTCCTCACACTCCGGCCCCCAAACCGACCACCCCGCAGGCACCTTAGCAGTCTGCCCCGCCTCGAACGTAGGATTAGACACCAATTCCTGCGCATCAGCACGAAATGCCAAACTCACAAAACAAATAAACAACACCATACAAAATAATATACGTTTTCCCATCTTCGATTCCTTTTTTCCTTTTGCCTTTTAACTTTTTACTTGTCTTTCAGTTCATCTAGCCATCCCTGCACTTTCTCCACCATATGCGGCATACCAATTTTCTTATACAACTCCAACGCCTTCTCCATACTACAATCCGTCAAGTTCTTGTTTTTTTTGCATGTTTTTCATGCGGCGATTTCCGTAAGTCCTTTAATGGTAGTGGCTGAGGCGGTGATCAGAGCACAAGAGAACTTCTGGCCTTTCGAAGTCAAAACATACCTGTTCGCTCGGGGAACTTTCCGGATTAAGCCGTGCGCTCTTAGCAGTTTTATCCGCCGAGTGGTTCGCCCGGCATACTTCTTCCGCT
>JBARRE010000379.1:0-2037 GCA_049644065.1 Sedimentisphaerales bacterium
CAATGGCGCCCACGACCGAGCGAGACTTCGATTGTCTCGATGAGGAGAAGCAGAAGATTTACAGGGCAATCCAGGCCACGCACATTCACGGCTCGCCGGACGGCCCCTGGTTCTTCATCATCGCGCGTAATATTGCCAGGCAGAACATGTTCCAGCTACTGGGTATTACCGACACGGCAATGCTTCGACCGCAGGTATTCGCCTTCAGCGATGGCGAAGTGCAGGTCGGGCTGATATGTTCGGAAAAACAGGCGATCGATGCGACTTTGCTTAGCCTATCGAAGGACGATAAGCGAATATGCCCGGTGGCCGACCGCTACTGGAACGCGCGGGGCGGCAGCCATACGGACGGCGGCGCCTTCATCTTCAATCTTATGCCGGACCCATCCGGCAGAATAAGGATGGAGTGTACAGATAAATTCGGAGTGCAGGTTCCGATGCCCGGTGGGAACGAGGCGTGCGATTTTTCTGCTGAGCCGACGGCATCGGCGCCGGATGCGCAGATCAAGCAGCTACTTGAAGCGGGCCGCTCAATGGATCTGTTCGAATACGTGCGTGATAATATCAACCTCTGGTCGTTCGATGATATCAGGACAGCGTGCCGGATAATAGCCGATGAGGCAACCGAGCCGAAGAATACCGCTTTGGCGATTGAGACGCTGACACTGCTCAACGACAGAAGGTACGCAACCGGTTCGAAGAAGCCTAGCCATATCGTTCATATTGTTCGCTGCGAGCTGGATCGGCTTTTCCGTAGCCTTCCGACTTTGAAATCAGGCCGGACCAGCGACAATTCCTATCGCTTGATTGACTTCCAGACTCGAGATGCACTCAGAGAACCGCGGGAGGGCGAAAAGACTCTCGTGATCGACGCAACCGGCTTCCCTGCTGAGGGCGATGAATGCGACGCCGGCGTTTTAAGAGATGCCTTTATGAAAGGGTGGCGGCGATTTATCACGTTTGGATGCCGGGGCCAGAGGTTTGTCGGATGCGGGCTTGGCCCCGAGACCGATGACGTGACAATCGACGTTTACGGCAGCTCGGGCGATTATCTGGGTTCCGGCATTGACGGCCTTACCATCACGGTGCACGGAAACACTCAGGATCAGCTTGGACAAATTATCAAGCACGGCAAACTCGTGATTCACGGTGACACGGGTCAGACTTTTATGTACGGCGCCAAGGGCGGCGAAGTCTATGTCCTCGGCAATGCGGCTGGTCGTCCCCTTATTAACTCGGTGGGCAGGCCCAAAGCGGTGATCAACGGGACGTGCCTGGACTTTCTCGCTGAGTCATTTATGGCCGGTGATCCTTTGAAGAAGGGCGGTTTCGTCATTCTCAATGGAGTCAAATTTGACGATAACGGACAAATCGTCCCGCTGCCCGAACCTTACCCGGGCAGCAATCTGTTCTCACTCGCCTCGGGCGGGGCAATCTACGTGCGCGACCCGGATAATAAGTGTGACGAGCAGCAGTTGAACGGCGGCCAGTTTGTTCAACTGACCGATGCGGACTGGGAATTGGTGCTGCTTTACTTACAAGAAAACGAGCGGCTCTTCGGAATATCCGTGGAAGACCTGTTGACTGTAGACGGCAGGCTCCGCGAACCGACGGAAGTCTATCGCAAGGTTACCCCTTCGAAAAGTGCGATCTCCGAGGCTATTGTGGATACCGATGATGTGGCTACGGATTTCGAGACTGCCGAGCAGGTCATGGCATAACGGCAGCAAAAGTAAACACGGGACTTTCTCGTCCCGGCAAGAGAAAAAAGAATGGCAATAACGATCAAAAAAAGCAGCAAAGAAGTAGAGGGCCTGATTCGCAGGGTCGAAGAAATCTCCGGCGTTGACCTCAACCTGTGCTATCAGTGCAAGAAGTGCACGAGCGGATGCCCGGTGGCGAAGATGACCAAATCGCCGCCCTCGGAAATCATGAGAAGGCTGCATCTTGGCGCCGGTGACGAGCTTCTGGGCAGCGACATTATCTGGGCTTGTGTCTCGTGCGAGACATGCTCTGCGAGATGCCCGATGGGAATCG
>JBARRE010000380.1:0-4043 GCA_049644065.1 Sedimentisphaerales bacterium
TGGCGAGGCGGACAGGCCCTTTAAAGAACGCTGGCAGGTCATTGATCAGTACGATCTCGAACTTCCGCTGCGAGCCGGCGTCAAGCTGCTCGGCCCAGAAATCAATCATCAATCCGACGGGCGAAAAGGCGTCGCGAACATACTGCTCGAAGTTCGGCTCGAAGGTGAGTTTTTCCAGATCGATGAAATGGTCGCTCGTGGCACCGCCTTCGGGGCGAGGTTTGTCGCCGGCCCGGGAATAACCAAGTCCGCAAAAGTGCAGCACGCCGGCACATTCGCGATCAGACCTCCAGAATTCGGTTAGGGCGGCTAAATAGCGGGCGTAAAGCAATCGCCGGGCGGCAACGGTCGAATCGGGACCAAGCAGTTTTTCGTAAATGCTCCCGGTCAGGCAGGTAGTGGTTCCATCTCGATTTAGCCACAACCAGCCATATTCGTTGAGAATAATCGGCAGGCGGTCATTTCCCTGTTCGCTTCTGACTGACGGCCTGGCAGAAGTGTGCGCCAGATCCGACAGGGCAAATTTTCTATCGTCCGCCCAGTACTCGTTCCATAATTTCGAGAAAAAATAAGGATGGGTTTCAATGCAATCTTCCTGCGATTGCGGCGCCGCCCAGCCATTGTCCCACGGCCGGTTCGATAAATCCAGGTGCCGCACAGCGGCGAGAGCCTTGCCCGTCTCTTCGGTGACACTTTCGTTCTGCGCGTCCCAGATAACAACGCACGGGTGGTTCCATCGCTCCTGCATCCACTCGGTATATTCCGGGATGATCTTCTCGGCTATGGGTTTTTCCGGCGCCTCGCTCAGCAGCCAGATGGGAAACTCATCCTGAATCAAAAAGCCTTCTTCGTCCGCGATGTCGTACCAGATGTCCGGCGGAAAACCAATGCAGTAGCGGATCGAGTTCCAATTCATGTCCTTGAATTTGCGATGCAGGTTTCGCACCCATTCGGCCCGCCAGGGTTTGTCGCCGCGATCGGCGTCCTCGAAGAATCGATAGGCACAGACGTTAGTCCCCCGCATGAAATACGTTTTTCCGTTCAGGACGGCCCTTCCGGTCTCTTTGTCGAATCGGAACGACCTCATGCCGAAACGAACGCTCGTATCGTCGCCGTCGGTAGCTAATTGCAGCTCGTACAGGAACGGATCTTCCGGAGTCCACAGATTACAGTCTTTGATTGGGATCTCGAAGCTCACGGTAAGCTTTTGTTTTCCGGCTGCGTCGGCGATTCCCACGGCACCGCTTTGGACGTTTATGCCGGTGCGGGCCTCACGCAAACGAAAGTACAGATCGAAGGACTCACGCGAGTCGATGTTTTCAATTTCCGCGACGACTTTCACTTTGCGTTGCTCGATGTCCGGGACGGTCTGGATTCGTTCGATATACGGAGCACCGGCCAGAATCAATTCGACCGAGTCGTATATGCCGGGGATGTAGAGATATTTCTCGAAGTCCCAGCCGGTAGGCATGCCCTCCGGAAGCGATTCGCGGTCGGCGCCGAGACGGACAATCAATTCGTTCTGCTGCCCGGCAGTTTTTAGAAACGGCCTGACATCGAGCAGTGCCGGCGTAAAACACGGCAGGTGCTCGCCGACGAGATTGCCGTTAAGCAATACCTTCGTGCCGTACTTTGCCTTATGAATCTTCAATATTGCTACACCCGGAACGGCTTTATCCAGGGTAAAGGTTCGGCGATACCAGAACGCCTGTCGCTTCGGGCTTTTTTTGCCGACCTCTTCGAAAGCGGGCTCGGCCATATCGACAAGCCCCGGCACCGGGACCTTCCGCTCGAAAACGGCCGGGACCGAATCCATGCCGCCCTCGGCGATTTCCCATATCCCGTTTAAGTCGATGACGAGCCTTCCGCCGGATTCCGGCGTTTTCTGCTGTGCGGACTGGCCGCAGCCCGCAAGAGTAAACAATGACGCCGCGAAAATAATCAGTACTGCTTGTTTAAGCATTTTTATGATTCCTTAAAAAAGCATATTAAAAATCAAAAATAAAACATCAAAATTGCGGAATCATCGCTTTGCGATGATGACTTCCATATTTTTACATTTTGAATTTTAATTTACTTGCCTGCCCAACGCCTCGAACATGGCCAGCACGTTTTCCGTTGGCGTATTGCACTGGATGTTGTGGATTGTGGCGAAAACGAATCCGTTCTTCTGGTTGAATATTCGCAGGCGTTCGGTCACCTGTCGCCGGACCTCGTCGGGAGTGCCGAAAGGCAGTGTCTGTTGCGTGTCCACACCGCCGCCCCAGAAGATAATTCTGCCGCCGTACTTGTCCACGAGTCCCTGCGGGTCCATCCCGCGAGCGGAAGTCTGGACGGGATTGAGCACGTCGAAGCCCGCATCGATGAAGCCCTCGATGAGCGGCTCGCAGCCGCCGCAGCAGTGCTTCATTGATTTCCATTTTGTGTGAGAGTGAATCCAGTCGTTGAGCTTTTTGCTGTAGGGCAGGTAAAGCTCCCGGTACGTGTCGGGGCTGCAGAACAGCGTGTTCTGGGCGGCAAGGTCCGTACCATCGAGCCAGACTACGTGCACCCTGTCGCCGACGGCCTGGTGAATCCGTTCGAGGTTCTTGATCGCGATCTCGGCCTGGCCGGCGAAAATCTCTTTGATATAATCCCTTCGCGAGACGGTGCTAATGTACCATTCTTCGATATCACGAATTCCCTTCGGATGTTTGAGAAAAGCCGCCGGCACTAAAGCGATGTCACCGAAAGCCGTCCCCGGAAAGCCCGCTGTAATTGCAAGGTCGGTATTGTCATAAAGCTCACGCGCCCGCTGCTCATAAATCTTCAAATCATCCTCGCTGATGAGAGCAAAATCCTCAAGATTGTCGGCGGGATCGAGTTTGGCATCGTCGATTGGCTCCTGGCGGACAATATCATCTAAATAAAAACCGCCTTTGGGCATCCGGCCCGACGGCGGCGCCGACTTGTCGCCCTGCGGATATTGCAGGATATCGCCGTTAGGCTCCGGCTCAGTATTGAACTTGCCCGGGACAAGCACATCCGTGCCTTCGAAGGTCCGCCATGGCTTATAGTCGGCATCCGCGAAGCCGAAATGATTTTTCGGCCCCGGCAGATTCACCACGTCAATGCTTAGCGTATCCCGCAGGTCCGCGGCAACCTCACCGAGCATTTGATAAATTTCAACAACCTTAACGGGCGTACCCGGCTCATCCAGATCAAGGGCCCGGCGAAGGCCAGCAATAACACTCACATGAGCTCCGGTGCCGAGGGTACCGCCCAGGTCGACGGGAACCCGATCGATCTGCTCGTAGGCAAGAGCTTTGAGGACCCGCTCTCTGCCGGTCAGCACCGACTTGCGATCAGAGTTGTTCTTCATAAAAAACTCCCAAAACAAAACATTTTTTCGATATTTAATTGGTTATCGAGAGCTTGGACGGTTCGCGAACCGCCCCGAAGCAGGCATTTTATCACTTTATCAGCCCCATTACAAAGGTTGTGTTTTTACAATATATTTGAAAATAACCTCAACATACAATTAAGTATGAAACCGGCATTGACGATGGAAAATAGAAAGACTTGACAATTTGGCTCATTTTTGGAATAATTTGCTTCGCCACCCTCGGTGAAGGGTCTTTTTTTTGTTTTTTGAACCTGAGAAAGGATATATTATGGGAAGTTGCTCTCTGAATTTAAAAATTCTAATCTGCTTTGCGATATTTCTTGCCGTTGCAGGTCTAAGTTGTAAGAAAAAAGATACCGATAAATCTTCGGCGACTACCGCCGATTCCAATGCCGACAATATCGCTGTTACTATCGACGGAGTGGATATTCCTGAAAACGAAATAGACAGAATCGTCGAATCTCAACTCCAGAGAATCGCCCAACAGTCAGCACAACTGCCGCCTACGTTCGCCGAGCAATATGCAAAACAGCTCAGAGAACAAGTTCTCGAACAAACAATCCGCAGGCATTTGCTGGATGAAAAGGTAAAAGAAGCAAACATAGTAATCACGGACGAAGAAGTGATGAGCACGATCGAAGAAATTGCAGCGGCACAG
>JBARRE010000381.1:0-4321 GCA_049644065.1 Sedimentisphaerales bacterium
TGGGTGTTTCGATCTCTGTGATTTCGGTCCTGATTTGGGCGGAGCCGACCGATTCGGAAATAAAGACCAGATCTGCGGCGGCAGCGGCGATCTCGGTGTCGGCTTCACTCTCGCCGTCGTCAAACATGGTAACCATGTGTCCGAGACCTTCCATGAAGACTTTGAGCGCCTCGTCTCCGGGCCCGGTCGCCTCGTCCATCGCCGAGATAAACAGGATATCGGCCCCCCTGACCGCCGGCGCGGAAAAACTGAGTGTTAATGCCAGGCAGATTAAGATTGCTGCAAATTTTTTCTCAAACATAGCGTTTCCTCCAAATAAAGGTTATTGTTTCCAAAGTAAATAATCCCGAAAGAACAATACAACTGAAACTAAAAGAAACCAATCTGCTGTGATTTGATACTGCCTCCTTCATTCAAAAGTCTGAATTGCCTTGAAAAACCGGCCAGCGGGATAAAAAGCCTGCTCAAAGGCTGAAAATCCACAAACCTCAACCACCTCTTTTGTACCAAATTAACCGCACCCGCGTCAAGAAAAATCTTCGCAACCTTTTGGTCACACATAAAGGTAGAGAAATAAGCATGAAATGTTGAATTCTCCAGAATTGTTGATATTATGCCGTATACTTGGGTGCCCTGAATGAGTATTTGGATATAGTGAGGTAAAAAATGCCGGCTAATATTCGAGGTGTTTGTGCAATTGTATTATCGGTCTTTATTCTTGCTTTAGTTTTATCGGGTAAGCATGCTGTAAGCAAATCTATAGTCCCGGCGGAAGAAACAAGAGCTCTTAGGGCGGCTATAAAGGACCTGGTAAGGACCTTTGGCGACAAATATCCGAATGGCGGCAAATATCTGACCAGATTGCGCGATATTGAACGGCATGGGAATCAAGCCGAGTTCGAATCGCTCCGGCGTAAAGCGCTCGTTGCCAATCCGCTGATTAGCAGCCGGCCGATTCTCTTTGTTGTGCGAGAACAGTACAAGAGCGACCATCACAACACCGCCACAATCTTCAAGACCGGGGAGATCAACACAAATAGCTTTCGGGGTGGAGGTGCGATGAAAATTATAGATTTTTCGGAAGGAGGTAAAATCTCAACATTAATCGAAACGTCCCAGGGCCTTCTGCGCGATCCGGAAGTTCATTTTGGGGGAGGAACAATCGTCTTTTCCATGAGAAAGAATATCGAGGATGATTACCATATTTATGAGATTAATACCGATGGTACAGGCCTAAAGCAGCTAACTTCCGCGCCGGGTGTGGCCGATTTTGATCCATTGTACCTGCCGGATGACAGCATCGTTTTCTCTTCGACGCGTGAGCCGAAGTATTGCATGTGCAACCGTCACATTATGGGTAATCTTTTTCGAATGGATGCCGATGGAGCTAACATCCATCAGATTGGAAAGAGCACACTGCACGAGGGTCATGCCGCTCTCATGCCGGATGGACGAATACTCTATGATCGCTGGGAGTATGTGGACCGTAACTTCGGGGATGCCCAGGGACTTTGGACGGTGAATCCCGACGGCACGAACCAGTCGGTTTACTGGGGCAACAATACGTGGTCTCCCGGGAGTGTGATTGATGCCCGCGCCATCCCCGGCACAGAGAAAGTTATGTGTATTTTTAGCTCCTGCCATGACCGTCCGTGGGGAGCGCTTGCTATCATTGATCGGCGTTTGGGTATCGACGGCAGAAAGCCAGTCGTCCGCACATGGACTGCGGATGCCGTCAATCTTATAGCCGAATCGGGTCCAAAACCGGACGTGTATGGATTTGACGAGTTTACAAAAGTGAATCCCAAGTATGAAGATCCTTATCCTTTGAATCATAAGTATTTCCTCTGTTCGCGGATGACCGGTCAGGGCGAGCAGATGGGGATTTACCTGCTCGATATTTTTGGTAACGAGGTTTTGCTGCATGTCGAGGAGCCCGGGTGTTATGATCCTATGCCTGTGGGTCGGCGGCCGAGGCCGATGACCGTCCCGTTACGCCGTGACTTCAAGGACCGGAACGGGTATTTATACATTCTAAACGTGTATGAGGGGACACACATGGAGGGGGTGCAGCAGGGCATCGTGAAATATCTGCGTGTGGTCGAGTCGCCTGAAAAGCGTTTCTGGACACATGCGCAGTGGGGCGGGCAGGGCGTGCATTGTCCGGCTCTGAACTGGCATAGTTTCGAGAACAAGTGTGTTCTCGGCACTGTTCCGGTGGCCGAAGACGGCTCTGCTTATTTCGAGGTGCCTTCTGATAAGTTTATCTTTTTCCAGCTTCTCGATGCGAATAAAATGATGGTGCAGTCCATGCGAAGCGGAACAATTGTCCAGTCCGGCGAGTTGACAGGCTGTGTTGGATGCCATGAGAATCGCCGTGAGACGCCGAAACAGGTTGGCGAAAAGATACCGATAGCTCTGAAGCGACAGCCGAGCAAACTTAGTGGTTGGAAGGGAGAACCGCGATTGTTCAACTACGCAAGTGAGGTGCAGCCTGTTTTCGATAAGCATTGTGTTAGCTGCCATGACTTCGACCAGGAGGCCGAGAGTAAGATTATTCTGGCAGGCGACCGTACTAACACATTTAATGCTTCATATAACGAATTGTGGCGGAAGAAGTATATCAAGGCCATTGGCGCCGGGCCATCCGATATCCAGCAGCCTTATTCATGGGGTTCTCATGCGAGCAGGCTTGTCGAGGTTATTCGAGAAGGGCATTATGACACAAAACTCAGTAGTGACGAATTCGAACGAATAGTAACCTGGATAGACCTCAATGCACCGTATTATCCTCGCTACGACTGTGCCTATCCGAATAATCTGGCGGGCCGATGTCCACTCGATGACAAACAGCTCAATCGACTCACCGAGTTAACGGGTGTGCCTTTCACAAAACTGGCCGCTCACAATCAAAATACAGGCCCGCAAGTGAGTTTCGACCGTCCAAAGCTAAGCCCTTGCTTAACTAGTTTCGAGGACACAAACCATCCCAGGTATATCGAAGCATTGGCAATTATCGAAGCCGGCAGGCGAATGTTGGAGCAGCGTCCGCGAGCGGACATGCCGGGCTTCGAGGCATGCACTGTCGATCAACAGCGTCAGCAAAATTATACAATGCGTCAACAGGCAGAAGCACGCAATCGCAAGGCAATACACAATGGAGAGAAGCTTTACGACATTGATTGACGGTAGCCGGCTCAACAGTCCTGCTGCCTGAAGCGATAACAACCTTTTTCCAGCTTCGTAAGGATGAACTGTAGGAAGGCTTAAGTTGCACGACTTACAAATATAGACGAGCGAAAATGGCTAAGAAGCGAAAAACAGTAGAGGAACTAGCAAAAGAGGCACATTTGGACACTGATGAAGCGCTCATTGCACTTTGGGATGCAGGCTATGATAATATTCTTAATCCAAAGGATCGTCCGAGAGAGTCTAATCGGGCGAGACGTGCCCTCGGTTTGGCGACAAGACGAGAACTAAAGAGCGTAGCATACTGGATGAGTGTGTTTGATTTATATGAGCCAGAATTTCGCTCTTTACTTTGCGACCTATCTGTGCCAATAGCAGAGCAAACACATAAGCTGCCAACCAAAACCATTTCAAGGCTTAGAGGAGAGGCTCGTAAACGCAAAATTGATCCAATTACGGGCAAAGCTAAGTCTTTAGATATTCGCCTTAAAGCATCTGGAACAATTGTTCCTTCGTGGAAAAAAATTGGCCATGAACGCAGCTTACGTTGGCTGACAGAAGACGAAGTAGAAAGAATACACTTTGAACTGGTGAAGGATTTTTCAACTGGTCGCGACCCTATCGAACCGGCGGGCATACGTACAGAATCACTTCTTGCATCAGCAGTTTTTCGTCCGAAAACATCACTAGGTGGTGTGCTAAAGTATCCTAGCGTTGAGATGTCTGCAGCTGCCTTACTACATTCAATAATTCATGACCATCCCTTCCACAACGGTAATAAGAGGACAGCACTGGTTTCTGCCCTCGTATTTCTTGACGAAAACGGTTTCTTTCCAAAATTCAACCAAGACGAAGCTTTCAAACTTGTACTTGATGTGGCTCAACACAGAATCACTGATTATTACCAAGAAAATATAGCTGATCGTGAAACTTTAGAAATCGCATATTGGTTCTGTGATAATTGCAGAGTTCTGGAAAAGGGCGATCACCCGATTTCATTTCGCAAACTGCGTCAAATACTGTTAGACTATGATTGTGAATTGATTGATACAACTGGAAGTAAAATTAATATCACGAGGATTAAGAAAAAAAGTAGTTTTTTTAGTAAAAGAAAAAATCTCCACACTCAGAT
>JBARRE010000382.1:0-6063 GCA_049644065.1 Sedimentisphaerales bacterium
GTCCCACATACTGCCTGTGCCCGGCTCGTACGACCATCCGCCGTGATTGTGGTTGCCTGCTGAGCCATCGTATATCTCTTCGACAAAGAGCATCTTGGTGGCCTGGCTTTTGAACGAGGACAATTTCTTAGGATCGGCGGGTTCTATGGCCCGCATATAGTCCGTCAGAGAGTAACTGCGGTAAATCAGAAATTCCAGCCCCATGCCAAGGCTTGTTCCCCTTGTGACTCGATTGTCGCCCGGACAATGATAAGCCCCAACATCCTTGACGTATTTGTACAACTCGCCTTCCATCAGTCCGTTGTACCGCTGCCGGCGAGTAACCGGACCATCGGCCATAGGAACAATGGAGCCTGAAGAGTTCTCAAGGGGCGGCATGACCCACGGCGGCACACCATCGACCGTACTGTGCATCGCCATGCCTCCGCATACGGTGTCATCGTTATCGCCGGCGTACATTATATAACCCAGGGCAAGTGATTTCTGGTTCGAGGAGCACGCGATTCCCCTCGCCTGCTCGCGCGCAACGTTGAGGGCCGGCATCAGAATCGCCATCAATATGGCAATGATAGCTATAACAACCAAAAGCTCGATTAGTGTGAAACCTTTTCTCTTAACCAAGTTTCACCTCCTTCTTTTACAGCAACAAACATATTATTTTTGTGAGGGACTATTCGCCGTTTCGTAATCTCACTCACACCCGTCGGATAAACATTGGCGGCACAAAACCATTATACACCTTCGACTGCCACATCATCAACAAAAATCAGCCCTTACGCCATAAACTCATCGCCATTAGGTTCTTTAACATCCACAACGTACTTATTTTTCTCCCTGGTGAGAGTATTTGGTAAAAGCAACCGGAGAACTGGTGTTTTCATGGGAAGTTCGGTATCATAGGACAGTGAACAGGAAATCCCGGTTCGTAGATTCGCATTGATAAGGAGAATGCAAATGAACTCATTCGGTAAGATCAGTCAACTCCGCAGGTATGTTTCCTTTTTTGCAATGGCGGCCGTAGTAATGTGCCTATTCCTGGGCAGTTGCGGAGCAAAATCACAGGTACAACTTACCAACCAGGCGCCACCACCATTCGTAGAGTCAACAGATTTTGATCCAGCCATACCATCGCCGGAATCAATAATAGGTCACGCTGTTGCTGCAAAGGCGGTTCGCTATAGCACGCTTATCCGCTATCTGCAAACTTTAGCTGAGGCCTCGAAAGAAGTAACACTTACAGCTTATGGTCAGACACATGAGGGCCGAACGCTCTACTACCTTACAATCACCAGCGAAGCCAACCACAAACGGCTTGCCCGGATCAAGGCCGACAATGCAAAACTTTCGGACCCGCGTAAGCTTAACGAGCCCGGGCAGGCAAACCGGCTCGTCAATACTCTGCCGGCCGTTGCCTGGCTCAATTACAGCATCCACGGCGACGAACTTTCAAGTACCGAAGCGGCGATGTATGTCGCATATCATCTGGCTGCGGCAAGAGATGATGCTAATCGGAAACTATTAGATCAAGTTGTGATCCAAATTAATCCTTTGGTTAATCCCGACGGCAGAGAACGGTACCTGAGCCATCTCGAACAGCTAACCGGTGTAGTTTCGAGCCCCGATCTTCAGTCGATGCAGCACCAGGCCCTCTGGTCAAGGGGACGGGGAAACCATTATTTGTTCGACCTCAACCGCGACTGGCTCGTGCATCTTCAGCCGGAAGTCCGTGCTCTGGCAGAGGTGGTTTTGTCCTGGAATCCACACTTGCTCGTAGATTCACATGAGCAAAATGCTTACGATACCTATCTGTTTGACCCACCTCGGGATCCTATTAATATAAACCTCTCGCCGAAGGTACTGAACTGGCGCAAGCGTTTTAGCTCCGACCAGGCCCAGGCTTTTAACCGCTACGGATGGAGTTACTATACCAGGGACTGGTACTCGGAGTGGAGCCCCATCTACACGAATGCGTGGGCCAGTATGCAGGGGGCCATCGGGCTGCTCTATGAACAGGCAAGGGTCGATGCGGCATCCGTTAAGCACCCGACGGGAGAGGAAATCAGCTATCGAGAAACAGTTCATCATCATATTGTGAGCACTCTGACTAACCTCGATACCCTATGCACCAACCGGGGAGAAATCCTAAGCGATTTCCTGCAAGATCGTCAATGGGCGGTCAACGAGAAAGACGCCAATGATCGTACATTCCTGCTGCCTCCCTGCGAGGACACTTCGAGGTGGAAACGCATGGTCGAACTGATTGAGCGTCAGGGTATCGAAGCAGAATATGCGCAAAATCCATTCGTGGCAGAAAACGTAGTTGATATTTGGGCAAACAAAGTGGCACGCCGGACATTTCCGAAGGGCACACTCGTGGCCCGGTCGAGACAGCCACACCATCGCATGCTTCATACATTGTGCACGTTCGATCCCCGTTTGACCGATAGCTTCCTGCTGGAGGAACGCAAAGAACTTGAAAACCGCCGGAAGACACTGCTTTATGATGTCACGGCGTGGAACCTGCCTATGGCGTTTGGCATCGAATCCTACTGGGCCGAGAATATTTCAGATGTCGAACTCCGCCCGGAGTCGCCGGATCCGCCCCGGGACTTGACGAAGCTGAGCAAGAAAAGCGGTTACGGATACTTGATTGATTTTACGAATTCCAGCACATATTCGGTTCTGGTTCGCCTTTTTGACAAAAAGTGCCATCCGCGGATTGCGACCAAACATTTTAAGATGGAAGGCAGACAGTACGAGGCGGGTACGGTTCTGCTTCGCTCACATGAGAATTCTGATGACCTGTTGGAAACCTTGCAGAAAATCGCTTCTGACTTCGTCATAAACGTTCATGCCTTGGATAGTGCCCTGGCGGAAGACGGCCCCGATCTTGGCAGTCGAAAGTTCGAATTGTTAGCAGCGCCGCAGGTAGCGATAGCCTCACAATGGCCCATCCGGTCGACTTCGTTCGGGTCGATCTGGTACCTGCTTGACCATCAACTCCGACTCCAGAGTTCGCCAATTAACATCCAAAGCATCAGCCGGATCGATCTGCGGAAATATAATGTTTTGGTGCTTCCGGATAGCGGCGACCTTGGCCCCGTGCTCGATGAGAAAGCAGTCGAAAAGATCAAGAGATGGGTGGAAGCCGGCGGCACCCTGATTGCCGTTGGCGGTTCGGCAGCATTTGTGGCCGATAAAGACCGGGGACTTTCGTCGGTACGGCTAAAACGTAATGTGCTTGACAAACTTGCGGAATACGAGGAGGCGGTGGAGCGCGAAAAAGATGCCAGGGACATTAAGATCGATCCAAATCAGCTATGGGGAGCAAAAACATCGGAGGAAAAAACGATAAAGTCGGAAATAGAAAAGGATGATACTAAAAAGCCGGAGGAATCCAAAGCCAAGACCGATACTGAAAAGCTCAAACGAACTGATGAATGGCGTCGCATTTTCAGTCCGACAGGCACGTTCCTCACCGGTACGATTAATACAGAACATTGGCTCGGCTTCGGCTTGCAAGATAAGCTGCCTGTGATGTTTCGGGGCAGTAACGCATTCATGTCAAAGCATCCGGTAGAGACCGTAGTTCGCCTTACCGATAAGGATGAGCTGCGATTGAGCGGTCTGCTCTGGCCCGAAGCCGGGCAGCGTCTTGCAAACACGGCGTATGCCACCGTCGAGTCGGTTGGCCGCGGTCAATTGATTCTGTTTGCGACCGACCCGACTTATCGAATGTGGCTGCCCTGCATGCAACGGTTATTTCTCAATGCAACGCTGTTAGGCCCGGGCATGGGCGCCTCCCAGCCGCTACCATGGTGAGGATGAAGATTGTATTACTACCGAAATAATTAGATGATACGAGTGGCATCCTCCTAATTTCTCCGTATCTCAGAACGGCCATTGCAGCGTTTGTGGGCATATTATTTTGGCCTGGATTTCACATAAAAAAAGGTTGCATTACCGGCATGTATTGTGTTATGATTAGTATGTATAGCAAGCTCAGCAGCGGATAGCATCAGATTCAGATCAAAATTCGGCGTGAAAGTAACTTCTTTAAAAGAGAAGGAGGCCTGTCATGCGCAGAGCAAAGGGCTTTACGCTCATAGAGCTTTTAATGGTGATTGCTATCATCGCATTATTGATGGCGATACTGCTGCCTACACTCCAGCGGGTCAGAAGGCAGGCAATGGAGGTTGCCTGTCAGTCGAACCTGAAACAATGGGGCCTGACTTTCTCTATGTATACTGCCGACAATGACGGCAAGTTCTTTAATTACCTCTTATTCGAACGCGCCTTGTTGCCCTACTGCTCCGACATAAATGATTTGCTCTTGTGCCCGATGGCCACAAGAATCATACCGAAGCAATGGCCCCTCGATATGTGGCTTGGCGACAAGTCTGCAGCATGGTCGCTACGCAGGTTCTATACAACTGAGGTGCTTCGTGGCAGTTACGGCATGAACGGCTACGTTTGCGATCTTCGGCCTGAAAGCAATCCCGGGCCCATCTCCGATGCAACGGAGTGGAGAACCAGCCACATTGAGGGCCCAAGTAACGCACCGGTCTTCACCGATTGCCGGTTCGTAAGCGTCTGGCCGCATGACACCGACTCGCCACCGGAATATGAGGACCCCCATCCGCCATACAAGTGGACTGCCTTTGGTGGTCACAGTATGTGGCTGGTTTGCACTGACCGGCACGATGGGGGAATCAACAGCCTTTTCATGGATTGGTCCGTCAGAAAGGTCGGACTAAAGGAGCTGTGGACGTTGAAGTGGCATCGCAAGTTTGACACGGCAGGCGCCTGGACCAGAGCCGGCGGCGCACTGCCCGAAGATTGGCCTCAATGGATGAGGCACTTTAAGGACTACTGAACAGCCTTGCGATACATTTTTTTCGGGGTAAATGAACAAATAATCATAAGTCGTCTCAACAATCTCTTGCAATCGCGCCGGTCATGGCGACAATTGCGAATATGAAATCGTTAGGATTAAATCTGTCTAATCATGTAATCATGGTCAAGGTGAGTCTATCCGCAAGGACGGCTGCGCTTCCTAATGAACGTCATAAGCCCTGGCCGCTTTTTCATAGAGACGAGGGAATATGGCATCAAATGGTGGTCTTATTAATCGGGCACAATGCAAGAAATTCGCTCTGCGATGGGCACAGGAAAACCGCAAAGGATGGGAAACAAATCGAGTCAGCAAGCAATTTCTGGACGATCTGGATACCAAGGTTCGCATTATGATTCAGTCGGCGATTAAACGTCATCCGAGCGTAGGACAAACGATAAAGGATTTTCTATGAGGCAAATAATAAGAAGAAAAGGAATATTGCAATGACCAAGGACCAGCAAGATCAGAGTTCCGACAAGGGCGATTCAGTGAAGGGATTACCGATGTTCACTGCATCGGCTCCCGAAATCCTTGCCAAAGAAAAAGCTGATCTTGCAGAACTCGAAGGCAAAAGTTCTTTTCAGAGGTGGCGTGGGTATTTTGCCAAGACCGGGCCCGGCTGGCTGCAGAGCGCTTTAGTGCTGGGAAGTGGAAGTGCTATGGCCTCGCTTTTTGCCGGAGCATATCTGCAGTACAGATTACTTTGGGTTCAGCCGTTGGCAATGGTGCTGGGCATCGTTATGTTCTCGGCCATGTCCTATCAAACTTTGTCAACCGGTATGCGGCCGTTTCATGCTATGAAACGCTATATTCATCCGGTTGTCGGCTGGAGCTGGGCTATCGGCGCTCTTCTGGCGACAGTCATCTGGCATTTGCCCCAGTACGCACTTGCGGCCGGAATGACGGACGACATGATAAAGGCAATGACCGGCTGGACGCCCTCATCGCCCGCGGTGCAGACAATCGTATTGATTGTAATCGGCCTGGTCGTTTTGGCCGTATCGACTGCGGTGGCCTGGACGTACAGCACCGGACATAAAGGTATCAGGTTTTACGAACGTGCCCTGAAAGGCCTTGTCTGGATGATTATTCTCGCTTTCTCGATTGTGATAGTGCGGCGGGCAATCGACGGCGGCGTGCAGTGGGGCAAGTTGTTCAAAGGTTTT
>JBARRE010000383.1:0-18597 GCA_049644065.1 Sedimentisphaerales bacterium
GTGTGAAGGTCGTGCAGAGGCTACTGTGCCTTCTTTGGCTTGCCCACGACTCCCATGGCAATCGCGATTACAAACAGAACTCCTGCAATCATAGCCGCAATCGGTAGACTTTGCTGCACCGTTTTGCCTTTGCTCAGATACCCCACGACTTTTGGTAAGATCATGGAACCGAGCAAGCCAATAGAAAAGATGATCCCGAAGACACTCCCATAGACGTTCTGGTCAAATTTGTCGAAGGTAACACCTACAATCGTGGGAAACATCGGCGCGAATGCCAGACCGATGACCAGCACAGATAGGATTGCCAGTCCCGGGCTGCCTGCCTTCACCAGCACAATGATCGCCAGTATAGCCAGGATCGACATGACGGCGATGATCTTGACACCCATAGCAGATACGTTTTTCAAGGCCGACGTGGCAAACCGGCCCACGGCCATAGCAAAACCGAATAGCATCAGCACCAGGCTTGCATTACGAACGGCGTTGGTGCTGCCCGTTGCCTCATACAGTTCCGTCATGAGGGGCTTCGTCCAGTTGTTCATGGTCCACTCCAGGCCGATGTAACAAGCTAAAGCAGCCGCAGCTACTAAGACCTCGGGCCTGCGCAGGAGATCGAGAGACTTTGTCAACCTGAAACCTGTGGATGCTTGTGGATAACGGGGGAGCAAAGCAACTATGGCAAAGGTGAGGACTCCCACTCCCACAACGGAGACCGATACCGTATAGCTAAGACTTAGGTCATTCATGAACGTGCCGATTAGCAGGGGTACCAGGACAAAGCCCAGCCCAACGAATCCACAACCGAAATTGCTGGCCCTCGCCGGATCTTTCCCTTTGAAAAGGACAACTGGAAGCAATGTATTGCCCACCGTATTGCAGCAAATCGCACCCACACCAAGAAGCAACGTGGCAAGCCGCACATGAGCATAGGACGTTGAGAATGCCAGCAACAGGATAGCCAAACCTGCAATGAGAAAGCCGCTGACAGCCAGTGGTTTATGCCCGAACTTGTCCACCATGAATCCAATGAACAACTGGGCAATCAGACAGCTCAGTGAAAAAAGAGATATCAGGGTTCCGAATTGGTTCTCGTCCATCTGCAGTCTGGCCATTAATTCTACCGAGATAGATCCGAGAATTATAAAGCAGACCGCCAGGGTGAACACAGCCATAATCGCGACAATTGCTGTCATATTTTTCATAAATACCTCTCTGGAATCAGATTTCCCATCGGTCTACTGACCTTAGTAAGGCTTCACTGATGACTTAATTTTGTTATCTTTTATAAAACGCTCCACTGTAGCAAAAGACGGCACACCATCCGTACATCCAAGAGCCGTAGCACCAATAGCGCCGACGGCACTTGCGAATTCGAGCGTGTGGACAATATCCCAGTTTCGTATCAGGCCGGCGATAAGCCCGGCATTAAAGCAATCACCGCAACCAGACGGATCTATCAGGGGTACCTGGAAAATCCCCATCTCTACGGTACACTCACCATCGTCTGCGTAGAGACCTTGCCCGCCCTGTGTAATCACGATTGCTCGTGCACCGGCCCGGCGCAAAGCTTTCGCCTGGCGTGCTGGTACTGTTTCGCCGGTAAGAATACGGGCTTCGTCTTCGTTGGGTACAAATACATCCACATGCTCAAGCAACGACAGGCACCGGCCCGGATCCACACCACTGTCCTGGGCAATACAAATGTTTAGTACGACCTTGCAATTACGCTGCCGGGCCTGGCACATTAGATCAGCCAGCACATTATCATTCCAGGCACCTAACTTCAAATAGCCGCCCACCAACATAATACCATCGTCGGGAATCAATTCGGGTAATACATGTTCACCGTTGAAAGTGGCGGCGACACCCAATGAATGAATGAAACGCCGGTCCTCGCCCTCAGCGCGGAGAATAAACGTCGACGCAGTCCTGCCTGCCGGTTCCCTTCGCACACCACGCACGTCCAGACCTTGTGTTTGCATTTGATCGAGGAGCAATCGACCAAGGGCATCATCTCCTATACTCCCAGCTACGATAACCTGCTCTCCCAGACGCCTCAGAGCAACCGCCGTGTTCAGGGCATTACCACCCGGAAAGACCTCGATTCTATCGCTCAGAACCAACTCACCAGGTTCAGGAAGCCGTGACAGGGGACTGGCGAAGATATCGGCTACCATGTCACCAACGCAGAGAACCTGTTTCGGATTTTGTGACTTATCCACGTGTCACCTTTGCCAACTGGAATTGGGTTAAGTACGGCCGTATCTGTCTTCGTACCTCACCTTATCATCATCTCGTACTTCACCGTAAGCCACCTCCATCATGCGGAGAAGTCCACCGCCGCGATTGCTAAGGCGGTGTTTTGTTCGTCGCGGGATGAATATTTCATCACCGGCTCGAACCTGTCTTACCTCATCTGCCACTTGCACCTGGCCCCCGTCCGTAAGCATGATCCACAATTCATCGAAGTTCTCATGAGATTGCAGGCTTCCGGTCTGGCCAGGTTTCATCTCTACGATCCATACCGTACATGGCTCGTTACGTGCATATTCCCGGTACTGTCCCCAGGGACGTTCTATAATGCGTGGGCGATCCGTCATAATTCATTTCCGATTTTCGATTTACAATTTTAGATTTATGAATTGCGATTTTAACTCGACAATCTACAATCGGCAACCGGCAATCGAAAATTCCTTCACTCAACACGTTTCTGTGCGACAAAGTGCTTAATCAACCAGTGAATATCTTCGTTGTCCGGCGATGGAAGCGTTATACCGGAATGAGATGATGGATCTTCGGCGTTCTGCCGGATAAAATCGAGGGTACGCTTATCCGTCCATTTGCGCCGGTCCGCATGGCCATCAGCAAAACCAAACGTACTTGCCTTAATGTGATAGGATGCCAGAGGGTCGTAGAAGGTCCAGCTCCCGGGATTGGCTAACCTGTTCATACTCCCGCCCATAGGCAGATGCCAGCCTCCTTCGTTTTCTCCATATCGGCTGCCGTTGTGTTCCTCTTCGACAAACACGTAGTACTGTGGCGCGCCGGCAATATCCTGCATCCTCCTGTAATAGCGATATCCGCCACGAATTGACAGATCCCCTTCGCGCATCGGCCCAAACGCATACGAGATGGAATAGCTGCGAAAACAATCACGCGGGGCGCGCCTCGTGCTTCTGCGATTATCACCCGGGCAGTGATAGGCGTCCACATCCTTGATATACTCCCACATCGCTCCCAGTTGTATCCCTCGATAGCGGTCCGCATCCGTAATGGTCGGAGGCGCCGGACTGCCCAGGTCATTTCCGGCGAAGTCTTTGGGGCTGTGAACCCAAGGGCTATCATCAGTCGGTGTGTCATAGCACGCTCCATTGCTTATGAGCATACCGTCGTTATCGTCTGTGTATGCGATCCACCCGATCAGTAAGTTTCGATGGTTGGACAAACAGCACGCCATTGTAGCCTGTTTTTTGGCCGCGCCGAGTACCGGAATCAAAATGGCCATCAAGATGGCAATCACCGCAATCACCACCAGCAATTCGATTAACGTAAACGCTTTTGGTGCCTTCATGGTGAGCCTCATGTTCTTTAGTCTGAATCGACGTTCTCCGCTTATATGCCTCGGAATCACGCCGGAATTCTTTACTACTGTATTATATCAAAAGTCCCCTTGAATTCCAAAAGTTAGTTTATAGATTTTTCTTGAGGAAAAGGGTGCAATCTGGTATAAATTACAAATGAGGATATCTCGTGATTCTTAGCCCGCGAAGCGGCCTAATTTATACAGTTGTTTGCGGCTTTTCACGTTCTATTTGGCAGTATTTGCAAGACACTAAAGGGAAGGAGGTGGCATCGGATCAGAGGTGGCTTTTCATAATGGAATAAATGGAGTCTAATTCAAAATGAGACTGTTTTCTGTCGCTTTGGTTCGTAACCAAAGCATAATTCCATCCTAATATCTCTGTAAGGAGGATTATTATGTGTAAAAAACTAATCTGTTTGATTTCTTTCATTTTCATACTGACGAGTATAGCGGAGGCAGACCTCGTTGGTTTGTGGAGGCTCGACGAGACTTCCGGCACAATAGCACATGATGCCAGCGGCAATGGGCACGATGGCACACTCATCGGTGATCCAAAGTGGGCACCTGGGAAAATAGGCGGGGCGCTGGATTTTGACGGCGAGGACGACCTTGTAGAATTAGGGGCATTTGATGTTGTCGGTTCGGGAATTACTCTCGCTGGATGGATCCGCCCCGAGAGCTTCGCCATCAACGATGGGCGTGTTATTACAAAGGCCAACGAGTGGGGCGAAAATGATCACTGGTGGATGCTAAGCACGATTGCGAGCGGTGGTGAAACAAGACTTCGGTTTCGCCTTAAAACCGAAGGTCAGACCACGACAACGTTGGTCGCCAGTTCGGGAGCCCTGGTTACGGACGAGTGGCAGCACGCCACTGCAACCTGGGACGGCAGTACGATGCGACTGTACCTCAATGGTGAGGAAGTTGGCAACGTTGCCAAGACAGGCGCCGCAGTAGCGACAAATCCGGATGTCAGCGCGGCGATCGGCTCTCAGCCCTCGGATGCCTTTGCCCCCGCAACTCCGGACCATGTAGAGAAATACTTCGATGGCCTCATCGATGATGTGCGTCTCTACAACGAGGCGCTGACGGCCGAACGACTTCAGGGGATTATGGAAGGTGAGGGATATCCATTTGCCTTCAGTCCCGATCCGGCTGATGGAACCTTCCATGAGGACACATGGGTGACTATTAGCTGGTCGCCTGGGGATTTTGCTGTCTCACATGATGTTTATCTGGGTGATAATCCTGACGATATCAACGAGGCCACCCAAGAATCAAACGTTTTCCGGGGCAACCAGGACTTGACATTTTATGTTGCCGGCTTTCCCGGATATGCTTATCCGGACGGTCTTGTTCCCGGCACAACTTACTACTGGCGAATCGACGAGGTCAATGAAACCGAGCCGAACAGTCCATGGAAAGGTGATGTATGGAATTTCACGGTTCCCCCAAAGTCCGCCTATTTCCCCAATCCCGCTGATGGCGCCGAGTTTGTACCTACGAATGCAACACTTACATGGACGGCAGGTTTTGGCGCGAAACTGCACAATGTGTACTTCGGCGAAGATTTTGACACTGTAAGTGAAGCTGTCAGTGGAACTCCCATAGGAGTTACAAGCTATACTCCCGACCAACTCAAATTAGCCAAAACGTACTATTGGCGGATTGATGAGTTTGATGGTGACACTACACATAAGGGTGATATCTGGAGCTTTACTACAGAAGGAGCCGTCAGCGGCCCAAATCCGGCTAATGGCGCCGTGGATGTAAATCCCACACAGATTCTTATCTGGGATGCCGGAGCGATTGCCGCATCGCATGAGGTGTACTTCGGCGCGGACGCAGAGGTTGTGAAGAATGCCACCAAGGATTCGCCCGAGTATAAGGGGAGCAAGAACCTTGATGACGAAAGCTTTGATCCCGGTCTACTTGCGTTGGAAACGGCATATTACTGGCGGATTGATGAAGTTAATAACACCAATCCCGATAGTCCGTGGAAAGGTAACGTTTGGAGCTTCACGACGGGTAATTTCTTTGTCGTGGATGACTTTGAGAATTACGACGTCGGTAATAACGAGATATGGTGGGCATGGAAAGATGGGCTTGGCTACGTTGCTCATGATAACGAGCCGGCCTACCCCGGCAACGGAACCGGCTCGGCTGTGGGCGACGAAACTACTGCTTCTTACACTGAAGAAACTATCGTCCATGGGGGTAATCAATCGATGCCGTTCTTATATGACAACAACAAGCAGGGTTATGCCTACTATTCTGAGGCCGAGTTCACGTTGACGGGACAACGTGACTGGACCGCAGAAGGTATAACCGAATTGTCGCTTTGGTTCCGTGGTAATACGGCGTCCGTCGGTAGCTTTACAGAAGCGCCGGTCGGCACTTATACGATAACCGCCTCTGGCGCCGATATCTGGAACGACGCTGATGAGTTCCACTACGTCTTCAAGACGCTCACCGGCGTCGGTACGATTGTGGCTCAGGTGCTCAGCGTCGATAATACGGACCCATGGGCCAAGGCCGGTGTGATGATCCGTGAGACGCTGGAGCCTGGCTCGAAATTCGCCGCGGTGTATATCACTCCCGGCAACGGATGTCGATTCCAGGCACGAGGCGATACGGAGACTAATGCTACCAGCGACACTTCTGTCGCAACCGATGAGCAAAAAGCCATCACATCGCCTTATTGGGTAAAATTGGAGCGTGATGTCACGGGCAACATGAGAGGTTACTATTCCAGCGACGGGAACGCCTGGCAGTTGATGGTGTGGAGGCCAAGTATCTCAATGGGCTCGAATGTCTATATCGGTTTGGCAGTGACATCACACAACGCGGCTGCTACATGCGAGGCCAAATTCTCAAACGTCACGATTACCGGCACGGCCGGCGGTCAGTGGACGAACCAGGACATCGGCATTGCCAGCAACGCTGCCGAGCCACTATACGTCGCGGTTTCCAACAGTACGGGAACGCCTGCGCTTGTAATTCATGATGATCCGGCCGCGGCGAACATTGACACCTGGACCGAGTGGATCATCCCGCTGCAGGCCTTTGCCGATCAGGGTGTGAACCTGACCAACATAGACAGGATAGCAGTTGGCCTGGGCACCAGGGGCAACATGACGGTACCCGGCGGTTCCGGCAAGATGTACTTTGACGATATCCGTCTGTATCAGCAAAGAAGTACCCCATAGAGGCAAATGCTGTTTTGCTTATAATGACATCAAAGTGAACATAGTTTTGCCTTTGAAACCAAATAAGGGAATTGAATTTTTGATCGTGAGATATTCCTTAACGAAGAGGAGATTGATTTGGTATCAACGAGACGACCAGTACATGTGGATTTTGGCCGTCGGAGATAAAGGAGAAAAAATGATTTTCAAAAGATTCATGACATTCGGAATGCTTATAGCTTTAGTTCTCATCCCACTTTTTTCTTTGACGGTTGACGCACAGACATATTTCTCTGATGACTTCGAGAATCCTGCGGAGTCTGAGGACAAATGGGAAGTGATCACGGGGGATTGGCAGGTTGCCGATGGTGTATACCACCAACTCAGCACGGCGGATCCGTGGCAAGCATCAATGGTTGCAGCGGATAAATGGGACGATGAATGGGTAGAATACACTATTGAATTCATGGTAAAGCCACTTACTCAAGGAGATGCTCCTGTTAACGTGCTCTTCAGAGTCCAAGATCCGGTACCGCAGATCTGGTCTGACCGCAATGGACCTAATACCCATATGTATAGATGGATCGTAAACGGCTGGACGAATACAGAATCCAGACCATATATGTATAATGCTGGTACAAGTGAGATGCTGGCTCAGACAAATAACTCATTGGAAGTGGGAAACTGGCATAACATTAAGTTGGTGGTTACCAAAACAAGCCTCGCCGGTTATGTGGATGATGTTGAAATGTTTAATGTTGATCATGCTGAATGGACTGATGGGAGAGTCGGAATTCAGGCTTACAGTGGCATTATGGACTTTGACGATTTCATCGTATATGGACCTGGTCCATATGTGTTGAGCCCAAATCCACCTGATGGGGCGATCCACCCGGATACTTGGGTGAGCCTTGGATGGTCGCCGGGAGCTTATGCAGTTTCTCACGATGTGTATTTGGGTGACAATTTCGACGACGTAGAAGAAGCAACGCGAGATTCAGACGTATTCCGAGGCAACCAGGACACGGTGTATTATGTTGCTGGTTTCCCGGGGTATGCTTATCCGGACGGTCTTGTTCCGGGCACGACTTACTACTGGCGGATTGACGAAGTCAATGACACCGAGCCGAACAGTCCATGGAAGGGCCCGGTGTGGAGCTTTTCGGTTCCTCCAAAGACAGCGTATTATCCCGACCCGGCTGACGGTGCCGAATTTATCGACCTGAATGTGCAGCTCAAATGGACGGCAGGTTTCGGTGCAAAATTGCACTATATAGTTTTCGGCGAAGATTTTGACGAAGTGAACAATGCTGCCGCGGATGTTCCTAATGGTACTGTGGATTACACTCCCGGCCCACTCAAGTTGGCCAAGACTTATTACTGGCGCATCGATGAGTTTGATGGCGCCGGCACGTACAAAGGCGAAGTCTGGAGCTTCACTACCGAGGGCGCCGTTAGCGGTCCGAATCCGGCTGATGGTTCAGTGGACGTAAAACCGACAGTGATACTCAGCTGGGATGCGGGGGCCGTCGCCGATTCGCACGAGGTGTATTTCGGCACGGACGCAGATGCCGTGGCCAATGCCACGACAACCTCACCCGAGTACAAGGGGCCAAAGGTCCTCGGCGAAGAGAACTACGATCCCGGTAAACTCATGTTGAGTACGGCGTACTATTGGCGGATCGATGAAGTCAACGGCGTCAATCCCAATAGTCCATGGGTAGGCAACGTCTGGAATTTTACGACGGGCGATTTCTTTGTCATAGATGATTTTGAGGGCTACGATGCCGGCGAGAACCAGATATGGTATGCATGGCACGATGGGCTTGGCTATGGCGCGCCTGGTACTGATCCTTACTTTACCGGCAACGGTTCTGGCGCTGCTGTAGGCTATGAAACCACTGCTTCTTATACTGAGGAAACCATCGTTCATAGTGGCGACCAGTCGATGCCTTTGGCATATGACAACAACAAGCAGGGCTACGCCTTCTATTCAGAGGTGAAGCATACGTTGACCGTCCAGCGTGACTGGACCGAAGAAGGTGTTGTGGAATTGTCACTGTGGTTCTACGGCGATCCGAATAATTCTAATGAGCTGTTGTATGTGGCCGTATCCAACAGCGCAGGCACACCTGCGGTAGTGGTCCACGAAGATCTGGCCGCAGCAACGATAGATACCTGGACCGAATGGGTCATTCCGCTCCAAGCATTTGCTGATCAGGGTATAATCCTGACCAACGTCGACAGGATAGCAATTGGCCTGGGCACCAAAGGCAATATGACAATCCCCGGTGGTTCCGGCAAGATGTTCTTTGACGATATCCGGCTGTATCTACCGAGAGAGGTTGCTGAAGAGTAAAAACTGCATGCTATGCGAAATAAAACGGCGGAGCCGATCTCAGAAGCTATTGAGTGGTTGATATGGCTCATATTGAAATAGTGGCAAGTCCGCAGCTTGATGAGTAACTGTGGATTTAGCACAGTAATTATAGTTCTTTTTGAAGGAGGATTATTATGTGTAGAAAGTCGATTTATCTAATTTCTTTTTTTCTCGCGTTCGGCATGGTTCTGACAAGTGCAGCTCAGGCAGGACCCGTCGGCTTATGGAGGTTTGAGGATGGTACCGGCACAATCGCCAATGACAGTTCCGGTAACGGCCGCCACGGGACACTGCTTGGAATCCCGGAATGGGTTTCCGGTCCGGACGGCCTTGGCGGCGCACTTGCATTCAATCCAGACAGATGCACGGGTGTAGACTGTGGAGTTTTTGACCCTACAAATGGCACGGGGCAATTCACTGTTGCCCTCTGGGCGTTCTGGGATGGAACGGGGACCTTTCAGCATTTTCTTACCAAGTCGAACGCATGGGGCGCCGATACTATGATGTTCCAGTTCGAGTTATGGGGCGCCCATACGAGCGACACGTATACCGACAGAATAGGTGTTTCGTATGCACCTGCCGGATCGGTCCCCTTCTCCATCATGCCTAAGAATGAATGGGTTCACCTTACCCTTACATTTGACGGAACCAATGCCACACTCTATCTCAACGGCGTCGATGAAGAGGGCCCCAAACCATTCTCAATTGGTCCTAATATCGATGCTATGGTCGAAATCGGGTATACAAGTACTCGTCCCAGTGGTATTGATAGAACTTTTCAAGGGACCCTCGACGAAGTTTCCATTTATGGCCGTTCGCTGTCCGGGCAAGAGATTCAGACTGTTATGGCTGGTGGTGTAATTCAAAGTGGTACGGCGTCTCTGCCGAAGCCTGGTAATCAGGCAGTAGAAGTGAGCCAAGACGCGGTTCTTAGCTGGATGGCGGGAGACTTTGCTGTTACGCATGATGTATACTTAGGAACAGTTTTCGACGATGTCAACGACGCCAGCAGAGACAATGATCCAAACAGTGTTCTGGTAAGTCAAAACCAGGAAGCAACTACTTATGAACCTCCCGACCTTCTCGAATTCGGCCAGAGTTATTACTGGCGGATCGATGAGTTCAATGATCTGGATCCGAATAGTCCGTGGAAAGGCGACGTCTGGAGTTTTATGGTAATCAACTATTTTACCGTGGACGATTTTGAGGACTACAACGACTATCCACCCGACGATATTTTCAGTACATGGAAAGATGGGTACGACATTGATGAAAACGGTGCTTTGATTGGTTATGATGCGCCGGATATCGATGCTGGAGAGCATTTTGTTGAGACTTCGATTGTCCACGAAGGCAAACAAGCGATGCCATATTTCTACAACAATATCGGTGCAACAACTTATTCAGAGGCCCAGTATGCGTTTAGTCCCGGGCAGGATTGGACAAGAGAAGGCGTTGAAATCCTGTCGATTTGGTTCAAGGGTCATCCGGCGTACGTCGGCAGCTTCGTGGAGGCACCAGCCGACACCTACACAATGACCGGCTCGGGTATCGATATTTGGGACACCGCTGACGAGTTCCACTTCGCCTTCAAGGAACTCACCGGTGCCGGGACGATTATTGCCAAAGTTGAGAGTCTTCAGAACACACATGCATTCGCCAAGGCCGGCGTAATGATTCGCGATACGCTCGATGCGGATTCCAGGTATACTGGCGTGTTCATCACGCCTGAAAACGGAGTCCGATTCCAGTATCGCAACACTCCCGGAGGTGTTACTGACAGGCAATTTGTCGAGGGCATCACAGCACCTTACTGGGTGAAATTAGAGCGTACCTCAGGTGGGCTTGTTAGGGCGTATTATTCCGTCGACGGCACCACATGGGAACGGTTTAATTTGATACAAGTCACGATGAATACGCCCATGTATATAGGCCTGGCAATGACTAGCCATGATGCTGAACTGGCTGGTGAGGCAGTATTCTCCAATGTCAGCTTCCCCGGCACCAGCATTGATGAGCAATGGACCGACCAGGACGTCGGTATGCTCAGTAATGAACCTGAGCCGATGTATGTAACTGTCGTAGATGGCAGCGGCACAGCAGCGACAGTGTACTACGATGATCCCAACGCATCGCTGATAAGAGATTGGACTCAATGGAATATTCCTCTAACAAACTTCAGTGATCAGGGCGTCGTCCTGACGGATGTCAGTAAACTGGCTATTGGCTTTGGCATTGCGGACGACCCGCAATCCAGTAGTTCGGGTCTGGTGTACTTTGATAATATCCGACTGTATCTGCCTCGGCCAAAACTAGAGCCTGAACCTGAACCGTAGCCATAAGATGTGAGATTGCTGGTAACCGCATAGCATCAATTCGGGGCCTATTCTGGTTGATTCGGAATGGGCCCTTGTTATTTTTTTAGGGTAACATCTTATCATTTTTGGCAACGGGCATTGAATACGATTGCATGTTTTGTAAGTGATTGTGAATAAATGATTTATAACTGTCAAATAAAGACTTATGAAGCTGGCCGAGACGCAACCGAGCGCCAACCGAGCGCCAGACGTGCGCATCTGTTGCAAATTCTGTTGCAAATCGACGGTTCAGGTTAATCCATTGTTAACGACGGGCCAGAAAAATAGAGGAAAAGTAAATGGCAAAGACAAAGACTACAAACAAGGTTACTGATATAAAGAAAGCAGAATGTAAGGAATTGGCAAAGAAAAAGCTCACTGCAGAGGAAAAGGAGTGTCTTGCAAATCACCGCGAACGATCCAAGAAGAAACCTCTGAAATTCAAGAACATGAAAACTGAGGATGGTACTCCATTAATAACGCCTGTAGATGTAACCTATGACGTCGCTCTTGCCAAGATGACGGAGGCGCTTGGGACGGCCGATCTAGGTCGTCGGAAGAAAGGGCTGGACCGATTTCCGACGTGGAACTATTGACAAGTTCACCAAGATTGTTGGGTTCACTCCACTCGTCGTCTGTTGTCTCGCGGATTGACACCCATAAGTCGTAGCTGCCAGACCCACCCTTCCGGTTGGAGCTAAGGTAGAGCTCCAGACCGTCGGCAGATACGCAATGGCTGTACTCCGACGAGCCAAGGTTGACAGGCATGTCAAGATTTTTAGGTGTGCCAAAGGTGAAATCCGCCTTTGCAACCTCTGTAGCCAAACCCAATACCAAAACCAATGCGAATAAAATTGTCTTTTTCATCTTACTACGCTTTCAAAATTGATTTATATTTTCTCACCGCATTCTATGCGTACCTTTAGCAGTAAAAGTTTTATTTCGACCAAATACCGCTAATGCCGTATGGTCTACTTAATGTCCAGGAAAGTAGTGAAATTGTTATGTAAATGTTGTATTATGTCAAATAAACTGTCCATTATCTGCCTTTCTCTGTTGCCTGGCTGACATTTGAAAGAGCGGGTAGTAGAACCTGTGCTTGTCAAGCGTTCGTAGGACCGTTGAAAAGTGTTAATTTTATTGCAAATGCTCTTTGAAAAATGAATAAATCTGCGGATGTTAGTGGACAAAAACTTTCAAGGCTGTCGAAGACTACGAAAATTCGGGAACGAAAACGGAGGTTTTGGAATTTTGACAGACTTTCCTTGTGTAAATATGAAAAACAGACAGTAATCTACGCAGCTTTTGTAAGCCTATAACCAGTGATCCGTGTATGGCAGAAATAGTGCTGCTCGATATTTGCAGGAACTGTTTTGGCATCACGTTTCGGCTTGTCCGGCTTGTTATTATAATACACATCATCAGGGCGCATGCCATCCAGGGTCATGTGTGGTCGCCATCTGTTGTACCAGAGTTCAAATTCGTTGCACAGTTCCGTCAGATGATCAATGCCTTTGATGATGGCAACCCGTTTTAGCCATTCGTATTTTAGCGTCTTATTGACTCTTTCAGTGACAGCGATTGAACCATGTTTTCCTATAGCCCCAAAACGGTGCAGTATTTCATAAGTTGTCATCAACTCTGCAAAAACATCTCCAATAAAAACACTCCCCTGGTCTGAGATGATATGTTTGGGTCGGCCGTACTTTTCAATAGCACTTTCCAGGGCATTATTGATCCAGCCGGCATTGGGGCCTTCCAGTGGAGCTGTAGCCATCACTTTACGTGAGAAATGATCAATGACCACACAGATATGAATCGGCCACAATCCCCAGCAAAACACCATTGTGGTATCGATGGACCAAACGTGATTCGGATACCAGGCCGGAATGGAGCGAGCTTTCTCTTCTTCCATTTCCGTTGCTTTAGCCGATGATTTAGGACCGGCTGGAGGTTTTGGTTGATTGAGAATATTCCGCACGGTAGAGCCGGAGATGAAGATGTTTAAGAGTGCCAGTTGGTTTGCAACCCGAACCCGTCCCCAGTTGACATTGGCCTTTGTTATTTCCCAGATTAGCGACGCTATTTCGGTTGGTGTTTTGTTGGGTGGAGTACTCGGTTGCTGTTGTTCTTCGATCTTATGCAGCCATCGGTAGAGAGTTGATTTGGCGATGCCCAGATACTCTGTTACTCTGCGTCTTGGGACCTGAAAGGTTTCCATGTAACATAGAATGAAGAGCTTTTCCCGGAGCGTATATCGTTTGTTTGTCTGTTTCTTCTCGACCCCTTTTTGAAGGATGGTTATCTGCATTTGCTGCTGATAGACCTTATCGCGAAGAAAGATGATCTCCTTGTCTTTATCATCTGCATTCATTTTAGACAGCCGTTTCAAGCTTCGTTTTCGGGCTCTTCCGGAGAATCGGGCCGCGAGGATGGTGGCTTTAATAATCAGTGTGACCGCAGCGTTGACAATTTCGATATTTGTTGCCATAATCTGTACTTGAATCTTCGCTAAATTGAGGAATACTGGAAACCGACCGCGGAATTATAGCATTTTGAGGCAGAAAATGCCAGTTGCGATGCCGAAATCGTAAGTGTTTGTTTTTCAAGGAGATAAATGTGCGTCCCAGGGGTGTCCTACGGGCGATTGACAAGTACAGGCTATGCCGTTTCCTCTACAAAGCCAAAGGAGTATTTATGAATCCAAGTTTGTTACGGATGTCATGTTATCAGAGGCCTGAAGAATTACCTATGCAGAGCTTTTCGATATCTCTTGCCACAATCTCTGCAATGATTTGGCCCGGTTCTGATGCTATCGGCCTTGGTTTAACATTCCGGGCAATAGACTCAGCCGGGTGCGGTTTTTTGGGAGTTTTCGCTTTTTTGCCCGGGCCTTTTCTTCTTGTTGCCGTAATATTTCTATGCTCGGCCATAATCTGTTCGGCCAGGTCGAATTTCGGTATATCACTAGTCTCTTGCATTGCGTCCTCGCGTATGGCCGGCGGTTCACTTATAAGCGGCGCCTTTTTTGCAACAGGTCGTGAAGTCATCTCTTTTGAAGACTTTTTCCGCCTGTTATCTTCACTTTTTTCAACATTTTTAGCCTTGCTCACCGCCGCTACTTCCTTTAATATTAATCGTTCCTTCTTACCTTACTTCTGTAGTATCGTCATCAAGTCAAAAACGCTTTGCATAAACATAATACGCCCCGCGGGATGTTCCGTTGTCACCCGTAAGCCAGGTCTGCAAGCGCGTTTTGCCCGCTTTAAGCCTGACCCGGAATGTCACGCAATGTGCGTCTGCGGGAACCGGCTTGGTCAAATCCTCATCGGCGACTTTCAGCCGGGCTTGTGTTGCGGTAATAGCCTTTCCGCCTGCAATCGCTTTATTAATCGACACATCCACTTCTCTGGGCCAGCGCCTCAGCTCGAATTCATACAAGCCGTCGCGCTGGATTTCGACCGCCCAGAAGCCGTTGGCCTGCATACCGTTGCGGACGGCACCCTGGTTCCACGGCACTTTAGGAGTGTGCCAATCATGGGACATCAGCCGGGTAGGATTCTGTTTATCCGAACCAATAACGATCTCGCAATACTTATCGAAGCCCTGAGAGAGGTCGGCCCACCACCGTTCGTAAGATTGACGCAATTCCTCAACAACCTGGGGATTCGCATCAGCGATGTCCCTCTTCTGGGCGGGATCGGCCTGGATATCGTACAATTCTTTGCCGTTTATCAGCCGCCACCGCTGGGTCATCACCGTGCTCTTGCGCCACTTTTCCGGATACTCGATCCGCTGGGAGTGCACCAGCAGCGTACGGTCGGACCATCTGTCCGCTTTGCCCTTCAACAGTGGTGCGAGACTGTCGCCATCGAATTTTACACCGTTCGGTCTCTTCAGACTGCACAAGTCTATAAGTGTCGGCAGCACATCGATATGTGCCGAGAGCCGGTCAATATCACCGGGGCCTTTCAATCCGCCAGTGGGCCAGCGAACAAAAAACGGCACGCGGTGACCGCCCTCGTACTCGGAGCCTTTTTTGCCCCGCATACCTCCGGCATGACCTCCCGAGGTTCCATTGTCGGTCATAAAGACCAGAATCGTGTTCTTCTCCAGGTCCAGTTCCTTAAGCCGGCGCATCAGTCGTCCCATGTTCTCATCAATATTCGTAATCATCCCGTAGAAGTTGGCCTGATTGGCTGTGATGCCTTTGTCTCGATACGGTTTGCTGTATTTGTCGGCCACGTTGTACGGCCCGTGCGGAGCGTTGGTCGGCACGTAGCAAAAGAACGGACGATTCTTATTGGCTTCGATGAATTTCAAAGCCCCGTCGAACCAGATATCGGTGCAATAACCCTCGAATTTCTTTGCCGTACCGTTATGAAAGTACGTATCGTCGAAGTAATCGTTGCCCCAGTAGTCGGGCCCCTGCCCTACGCCGCCCCCGCCATGAATCAGTACCTCCTGAAAGCCCCGGTCCTGCGGCCTGAACGGATAATTATCGCCCAGGTGCCACTTGCCGAAGATCGCGGTGCGATAGCCGCTCGATGAGAAAACATCGGCGACCGTCACCTCATCCCTGCCCAGCAGCGACCGGCCCATAATCGTATGCCAGACGCCGGTGCGCGACGAATAATGACCCGTCATCAGAGCAGAACGCGTCGGCGAGCAGGTCGGATCCACGTGAAAATCGGTCAGCCGGATACTCTGGGTGTACAGTTCGTCCAGATTGGGTGTCACAATGACATCGTTGCCGTGACAGCCGAGATCGCCGTAACCCTGATCATCGGTCATTACCAGGATTACGTTCGGCCGTCCTGACCGGTCCGCCGCGTCCTGACTTACTCCGGCACAGCTCGGTAATACCGAAAGAGTCCCCGCCGAAGCCGCTGCAAAACCGACGGTTTTAAGAAACTCTCTTCTTGTCGGACTGCCCATTTCTTTGCCTCCTTATTGTTAACTATTTCGCACAGGCCCTAAAGAAAGTTGTGTAAAATCGCCCGGCCTGAATTGCTCTATCAGCGAATGAATATCATCGACAGTGACAGCCTTGATCGCATCGACGTCGTCTTCGATTGTTCGATACTGCTGCAAATATGTCCAGTTAAAACCAAGGTCGACCAGTCGGCCCATCGGCAGCTCATTTTTGATCACCAAAGCGCTCAATATCTTGTTTTTTGCCTTTGTTAGTTCACCTTCGGTAACGCCGCTCTCCGCCAAATCGTCAAGTATGCTCCTGACGATATCGAGCACCTTAGTGACATTTTCACTGCTGCAGCGGATATAACTGCAAAACGCCCCCGTACCGTCCATCGCTCCGAATTGCATCGAGGCCGCTTCCGCTAAGGCCTTGTCCACCAGTTCCCAGAAAAACCGAGATCCGACATCATCGCCGATAATCGTGCCTAAAAGCGAAGCGGCAAATCTCCTCGGGTCCTGAGCGGACACGCCTGCACTCATCAGGCATATATGCTCGCGGACCAGATTTGCTTTTTCAAGCCGTTCTTTTTTCCTGCTGCCCTCGCTGTGATCGAGTTTCCGTTCGACGGTCTGCTGATGCCAGGCACTGCAGGAATTTGCCGCTAAGGAACAGATTTGGTCCCAGTCAAAATTCCCCGCGCAGGCCAGGACGATATTATTCGGCGCGTAACGCTTTGCGAAATAGGAACGCATCTGTTCGGCGGTTAAATTGTCAATACTTTCTTCGCTGCCCAGAACGCTGTTGCCGCAGGGATGCCCATCGAAGTGCAGAGTCCTGCATTGCTCCATCACATCAAAACTCGGCAGGTCTTTGTACATCGCAATTTCTTCTTTGATAACGTTCTTCTCAATATTGAAATCCCCGTCTCTCAGGGCCGGCCTCATCAACTGCGTCCACAGTCCCGTTACCTCGGCCAGATATTCCGGAAGAACAGCGGCATAATAAACGGTAATTTCCTCACTGGTAAAGGCGTTGAATTGCGCCCCTGTCCTGTCGAACGCCTCGTTCACTTGAAGCGCACTGAGCTTTTCCGTGCCTTTGAACAGCATATGTTCCAGGAAATGCGAGACGCCGTTTATCTGTTCGGTCTCGTCACGTGAGCCGGTCTTGACAAAAAAACCAACCGCCGCCGATTTAGCCGATTTGTTAATCTCGCCGATTATAACCAAGCCGTTTTCTAATTTTTCACTCTTAAATTCCATGCATCGTCCTACTGTACGTTAACTTGCTTCGGGCCGATTGTCACTACCGTAAATTCCCTGAACGGATTGGCTCTGAGAAACGCCAGAACCGAATCGACACTTGTTGCCTCGATCTTCTCCTTGATTTCGTCGAGGCTGCGAACCCTGCCCAATATATAATAATCGCTTCCAATAGAGCCGGCCCGACTGCTTGACGATTCGCTCTGCAGGATCAGCGAGCTTTTCAATCCCACTTTGGCCCGGGCGATTTCATCTTCAGTGACTCCTTCGCCGAGCCGGTTGAATTCACCGATGACACAGTCGATTGTGTCCTGGGCCTTGTCCGGCGTCGTGCCTGCGTAACACAAGATTCCGGCCGCTTCCTTCAGACCGTGATATCTCGCCCCAATTGCATAGCACAAACCTCGCTTTTCTCTTACCTCTGTGAATAATCTGGCGCTCATTCCACCTGAGAGAACCGATATCGCGATTCTGGCATTGTAATAGTCCTCATCAGTCGGCTTGATCGTTTCGGTCATCAGGCCAATATGCACCTGCGCGCCATCATTATCGATATGCGTGTATTTCCCCTGCCTCGGACCTAATCTTGCCGATTCGCCGTCCTCTTGTGGCTCGGATTCAAACAATCTCTCTATCTGTTGACAAACGGCATGGAAATCGTATTTACCCGCGACCGAAAATATCGTCTGCGAAAGATTGAATTTATCTTTGATGATCTGCCCTGATACCTGAGCCGTTAAAGCCTTCAATTCTGCGATATCTCCAACCGTGCTGCGTCCGAGGGGACTCGGATAAAACTGCTCTCGCAATTTGAGCATTACCTTATGCCGAGGATCATCGTCTAAAGACAATACATCATCAATCGCCAGTTGCCTTGCCAATTCGAATTGGTCGTCCTTCAGGCTG
>JBARRE010000384.1:0-9152 GCA_049644065.1 Sedimentisphaerales bacterium
ACCGCATTCTATATTGTCGGATTCGTATGCTTTTTCGTGGGCCTAATCTGTATCGGCCTTAGCATCTACGCTTTTATTATGCGGGCGATTGGCGAGGCGTAGCTATCTATCGAGTAGCATTTGGCTATCTGGGAACTATTTTGAAGGCAACATCGTTACCAATATGAAGCGCATGGCCCCCGGTCGTCTTCAATTCGGGAATCGTATCGGTCAGTTTGCCCGCGGTGCATTGGACCGTATGTTTCTCCATGTACCTGCCCCGCCAGGTTCGATACAACTGCACTTCGTAAGTGCCGTCAGGCAACCCGGAAATGGTGAACGATTCGTTAGCGGCGCTGGTCCGCGGATTGACGACCCAGCCGAAGATGATTTCCTTGCTCTTCATCGCCCAGGCGTCACAATCGCCGGCGGTGATTTCGGCAGGTTCGAGTGCGAGATTGGCAAAATCGATGTCCGAAACAAATCTCGAAAAATAGAGCATCTGATTGGTGACGACACTATCATTGAGCCATGAGGAATACGCCCACCAGAACGGCGTCGCGCACGAGCCGTTTACCAGGCTGACCCAGAGGGCATTATGATACATGGCAAGATAACCCGGCATGCCCGGCTCGTAATACGTATGGTCCCAGCCGCACTCGCCGATGATTGCGGGTTTGTGGAAACCATTCCAGAGGTTCTGTGTCTGGATCGCGTAGTTGCGGTAGCTGAGCTGGAGCGGGCTTTCATCATCGGGCCCGAGCTTGCCGCTTTTCGGCATAGGATGTCCCTGGGCCTCGTAGATTTCGCGCCCGGCGATATCGAATATTTTGTATCCCTCCGGCCACCACTGACCGATCCCGCCGCTCTGTGTGCCGGTTGTCGGACGACCGTAAGGATCGTATTTATTGAAATACTCATCCATCTTCCGGCACCACTGCTCGGCCACGGCGTGATCGCCCTGGGTCCAGCCCTCGGTGCCGTTGATTTCATCGACGACGAACCAGAGGAACAGCGACCGGCTGTATCCCCATCTGGCGATCATGTATCGGTACAGCTTCTGCTGATATTTCCATGCCTCTTCGCTTCCGAAGAAATCTTTTGCGCTGCTGACGAGGATGTATGGGTTATTTCTGTATCGTGCGTTTCCGCCGCCCCAGACAGCCATCGAAATGTAGGAATGGAACCAGATGTTCCAGCTGATTTGGATGTCACGCTCCTCGCACCATTCGAAGAGCTGGTCCATCCGGCCGCAGCGGTTCTGGTCATACCGTCCCAGGCCGGTTCCCATTGTTTCAAGCGGGGTCGGAAAAAAGCTGATGAAATTCGCTCCCCGCTCTTTCAGATTATCGAGCCCATCTTCGGTTATTCTGCCTTCATTGAACTGCTCGTAGCTGTCGTTATACCACAGTCCCACCCCGTAAAACGACGCCCCGTCGTCATACCTGAGATAGCGTTGATTCGGGGCGATCTTTATAAATCCATGATGCGAAGAATCTTCCGCGTCAAACGTGCCGGCCCTGCTTTGTGCCGTGCCCTGCGAATCGGTGACTTTGACCACGTAACGCCACGTGCCCGTCTCGGTCGGGGAGAACCGCACCATCCAGAGGCCGGCCCAGCTCGTCGGATTATAAAAACCCCAGACATTCCATGTCTTACCCGAGGGCGAAGTGAACTCGGCGCTAAGATCGATTTCATCCGGATCGAAGGGATTATTATACGCAGCTTTCAGATCGATCCTCAGTTCAAATTTCTCATAAAGGCCGACCTTTCGCGAATCAGCTCGAACCGACAAAATCGACGGCGGTTCCGCTATTGCAAGGTTCATCGTCACTACAGAAATCAGACCGATAAGCACGATTGGAAAACGTTTCATTTTGAAAGTCATTGGAATGCCACCTTTCTATTCTCAAATTACCTTATGTTCGGACTACTTTATCAACTCACTAAGATACCTGAACGAAACACCGAATGCAACTGCTTTAGTTGATGAATTGCTTTATGGTCAACGCCGGGAAATGTTATAATGCACACCCTTATGATTATTGAAGATTATCTGGAAAGTCGAAACATGAGCACGAAAATACGTACAGCGTCCAAGGTAAAGGCGGCCGTATATGTGGCTTGTCTTGTCATTTGCATTCTATCTCAAGCAGGAATTAGTGCCGAGAAGAACACGCTGACCTTCTTCGGATGGTCGGACCAGCACGTTCAAAACGATGGAGACGGCACACATCTGATCCCGGCGATCGATGCGATGAACAAACTGCCCCAAACGGCCTATCCTGAAAATATCGGAGGCAAAGTGGCCAAGCCCGACTTTGTCATCGGATTAGGGGACATTACGGAGTGGCCGACACGTGCCGCCGCTGATACATACGAGAAACTGATTACAGGGCGCCTGAAATTCCCCAGCTACGACATAGCGGGCAATCACGACAGCGGCGGCCTTTCCCCAAGCCCCACGATTCACAACTGGTTGATCAAACGTCACGGAGCCCTGAGTTATACTTTCAATAAGAAAGGCGTACATTTCGTCGCTCTCTATTCGAAGTACGATGAAACTCTCAACAGTCCCGCCCAGCCGATATCTGAAGATGCACTCGAATATCTTCGCTCGAACCTCTCGAAAGTACCGGACGGCACTCCCATCGTAGTGGCCACCCACCTATGCCTGGATTCAATCACGAATAAAGACAAGTTCGTTGATTCATTCGGAGACTCCAACGTTATACTCGTACTTGGAGGACACTACCACAAGGCAAATGTGAACAACTACAGAGGCATAAACTTCGTGCAACTGCCTTCCCCGGCACCGAATTCACCCAGCGAGATTACTGCTATACGCATTGACTCCGAAAGACTCATCGCCGTTCCATTTGACTACGAAAAAGGCAAATGGAGCACTGATTCGAAGAAGATTCTCGATACGAAGATTAAAGGCCCCCCGGAATATGCCTGCCCGGAGCCAATCCGCTCAGGAAAATGATGCTAACGTCAAGAACCGGCCGCTGTTACTGGATACTCATTTCAGGCAAGGTTTCCTTTTGAGTTATCAAAACCAGTGGGTGGAAATAGATATAGATCTTCTGCCATACATCAAGACGGGACTGGAGGAAGCAGTTAAAAGAGGGTATCTGACAGGTTCGAATCCCGTTGACTACGCAGTTACGGGAATGAATATGGGCTGGGAGCTGCCCGGCACGCTCGATGCTTCAATTCAAATACGAGATTTCGAGCTTCAGGCCGTCCTGAGACAGTGCCATTCGGGTCTGTCCCTATTAGGAATGTGAGCTGTTCGGGATCGGCTATCAGCATCAAACTATCTTCGAACTCGGTCAGCAGAGTGTCGTCTTCCGCCGATTTATGAAAAAGAGTGAGAATTCTCTGCCACATGGAAAATCCCTTGAAACTATGAGAGAAACGGATTCCGTCATATCAAGCAGACAATATTATATATCGCTGAATTACATAGTCAATATAGAACAGCCAAGGTGGAAACAGATAGACTTTCTATCTTTGAATTCTCACAAGATACCACGGAGTCGCAGGTTCCCCAATGGATATTTCGAAACCGTCTGCAACTACTCGTGCCCGAATCAATTCACCCATTCTCTTGCCGGCACTATTCAGGGGAAGGGCTTCAACATGTTCTGCAGCTCTAATGTTCCGGAGAGTCACGCTGCCCTTGACGGGTTCGATAACGGTTGGAGCCGAGCCCCAGTTAGACAGGGACGTTCTGTCTTCGTTCCAGGTCATGCCTTTGTTTGCTGAGCGGGCCGTTGCGACCAGAAGTAGACTTTGGGAGCTGGAAATGGGCTTTGCATTTAGAGATGTTACGATGATTGAGCAGAATTCGTTTTCTGCCGTAACGGATATGTTTTTCAATGCTTTGTTATTGTCTTTGACATAACCAATAAGGGCCTGCGATTTTTCCGTCTCAATTGTGACAAGTCCTTTTCCCTGCTCAGAGTGGTACCAGGAGAGTTCCCCTGTGTCGGAAACAATTGGATTGTCCGTGGCGACTTTCGGATACTGCCCCGGCCGAGCATCAAAAGAAGCGATTCGCGTTGCGTACCGGAGAGGCGTGGAAAGTGAGAATCCGGGTGTAAAATATGGCCGCTCCGAAGATGCCGAACGGATGCTTTGGCGCACTTGTTCTAATGAATAAGACCTTGGGACTGTCTCAATCGCCCGCTGCACGTCTCCTCTTAAAAACATAACGGCACAAGCAGCAAGATTTGTCATTTTAACCGGATCCGGTCGAATCTCAAAATGTCCCGGCATTTTCGGCGTCCATTCCTCGGGATCTTTGTGCTCGAACGTGTACAAGAATATGCCGTCCCAGTCATGGAAGGCCGAGTACGCCGCGAGGATGCCGATACCTTCACAAGCATACTCATTAGGGAAAGGATGATTGGTTTCCGAAACGGTGTACGGCTTACCTGCTACCGCAGACCTCGAAAGCTGAACCACAGTAGAGTTGAAGGGGGCATTGACCATCGGAGTGTTCGGTATTGAAAACGTCCTTCGTCTCGTCTTCGGATCGGTGAGATAACGAGGGTGCTGCCAATATACATGACCATCTACAACTTCCAACTTAGAGGTGGAAGTAAGCAAAGGATAGCCGCTCTTCCAGTGGTTATGGTCGCTGGTGCCAACAATCAATGACTTGACGCCAAGCTCGTCCTTCAAATGCCGGTACATTTGGCCAAAGTAGTTTTGCTCCAATTCCATGTAGAATGCTGCTTCAAGGTGGAATCTCTTTTCGGGAGCGGCGTCAAACTGGTCCTTTGTCAAACGAGGTATAAGATCATCCCCTTTGACGCCGGCCAGCACACGTAGTTCCTTCAGTTCGGCCTCAGACAGGCGTGCCTTCAGCCAGGTATTGTACTTCTTTGTCAGTTGATCGGCGTACCAGGCCGTAATGTCGGCCCATGTACTGGGATTCTTCTTCTCGTTCGTCCCTACCAACCGGTCGCTGAACCATGCTTCCACGATGGAATTCTCGTTAACGATTTCAACAATCACAATTGCCGGTTCGTTGCGGTACTCCGACTTCGTATAGGGATTATAGTGAGTTAAAAGCTGCTGTGCATATTCCCTGTGCAGCATCTGAATATGCTCGTCGAAGTAATTAATAACCTTTGCCAGCCCGAGATATTCATAATCCCTTACTCCATCGCCTTTTCTGTAGTTTCTCCCTACATTAAGATTGATATTCGTATAGATTCCTCGCTCCTTCAATTCGGCAACAAAATAATCCAGCCGCTCAAGCTGTTGCCGGTCCAGAGCGCGCGTGTCATTCCTCCCCTTGATAAAAAGACTGTCCGACCAGTTCGAATCAAGAAAGTGGAATCGGACACAATTGATGCCGAAGCGGGCCAGATGCTCAGCCACAATCGGAGCATCCTTTTTGGACGGAAAACATGCCGCACTTGTGAAATTGACGCCCCAAATACGAAAACGCTCGCCGTTTGGCTTGATGAGGTGGCCGTTATCTACGCGAATAAATCCGTCTTTGCCGACTGGAGCATCTAATAGAAATGACAGATTCACAAGCGAATCCGCATTATCACGCCAGTCCATGGTAAAAGGCTTCATTTGAATATTACCGGCAAAAACATAATTTGAAAACAGTACCAAAGACAAAATCCAGGTACATATATCTCTCGATGGCATTAGTTTCTCCTTGAAAAAGACGGATATCGCTTCAAAATACATAGTTTTTTAGCATCAGATCTCCAAAATCCACTATGCAGTTATGATATTGGAGAAAACGACCAAAGTCAAAAGCGCAGTTGAACTACTAAAGGAGTTATCCCTCTTCCTTTTCCATTGCCCCGTGGCATTACAAACGAACAAAACAAGCTCCTGCTTTTCGCGCCTCCTCCATGTGAAGCAAACAGGCACTTGGATTCATTAACTCAATTTCTCTATTTTGCCTATACTCACAGCCACGTCAAGGACTTAGTTATTTTTTTAGTATATTATTTCATGTAGAATAGTCTCTGTAATGGATCGAGTAAATGATAGCCGGCAAGATAAAATAATGTGTATATAGCATGAGGACAATATTATGAAGAATGGAATTCCACGCTTATTTTTTGTAATCACAGTTCTGGCCGGAATATCTTCGCCGGCACAAGAATCGAATCAGCAGACTGCCGAACTGGCCGATCACGGCCGGGCGCTCGTCAATCCGCAAATGGGCTGGACAATGCACTTTTATTCGAACATTATCACCAATTACGGCTCGAAGCTTAAACCATCCGATACGCTCGACGACTTCCCCGGGCTTTCGTGCGCTTACCTGCGGGTACCCTGGTCGTTCCTTGAGCCGGAAGAAGGCAAATTCAATTGGTCTCTGCTGGACACGCCCGCCCAGCGATGGATCGATAAGGGCAAGCAAATCGCACTTCGCATCAGCAGCACGGAATCCTGGATGCGCTGGGCAACGCCCGAGTGGGTGCACGCCGCCGGCGCCAAAGGATACAATTTCACGGTCGGCAAAGGCGTCGACGAAAACGGGCCGTTCTGGGAGCCGGACTACAAGGACCCGGTCTTCCTCGAAAAGCTCGACAATTTCCTTAAAGCTTTGGCCAACCGGTACGATGGGAATCCGAACGTCGCTTTCATCGACATCGGCTCATTCGGCGTATGGGGCGAAGGCCACTCATGGGCCAGCTCGAAATTGCCCTTTGACCTTGAGAGTCGCAAAATTCACGTAGATCTATACTGCAAGCACTTCAAAAAGACACTGCTGGCCATCAGTGACGATTTCGCCGGACCGGGCGAGCCGGGACGGCATTTTCCTATTACCGATTACGCCCTGTCCAAAGGCGTGACACTTCGGGACGACAGCATCTGCGTACAAGCTCCGCCGAACTCGTGGTTTCACGCCGAGATGGCCCAGGAATTCTGGCCGACGCTGCCCGTCATTTTGGAACATGAGCATTACGGGTCAAGCAAGCGGAAAAACGCCTGGGGTGACGGCTCGCTCCTGCTCGAGTCCGTCGAGCAGTACCACGCCAGCTACATGTCCATCCACTGGTGGCCGCGGATTCTGCTGAACGAGAACCGTGGCATCATCGATAAGATCAACCGGCGAATGGGATATCGAATTCAACTAAAAAAGGCGATTTTCCCCGAACGTATTCACTTGTCCGAACCTTTCACCATCACAAGCACATGGGTCAATGCCGGAGTAGCTCCCTGCTACCCGGGAGGCTTCATCGCGTTCACCCTTAAGGACGAGGAAGGCGGAATCGTCGCTGCATTCTGCAATGAATCGTTCAATGTCCGCGATCTGTCCGTCGGCCCGCTCGGCAAAGCGCCAACCAATACCATTAGCTCAACTTCTGCCGCGGCTCTGAAAACATATAGCTTCGCACCGAATACCCAACCGGGCACGTACGATTTGTACGTCTCGGTCGGCATGCGGGACGGCACCCCCATCATCGCCATGCCGCACGAAAACGACGACGGCCATCGCCGATACAAACTCGGAACCATTGAACTGATGCCATCGAATTGATAAAGTACATTAAGGCTCGCCGGCTTGAAACCATAACGAATGCCCGCTATATATCCGGTTTTCATAATTTTTCCGGGTCCTGCTGGTAGAAATTTTTCAATTCATTGTACAAATCAGGATGAAGTTCCTGCAGTTCCTTCGCCTTCTCGAAAAAACATTCGGTAGCGACGGCGAAGAACTCGGCGGGATTTACGGCACCATACTTATCCAGAAGAGTATCGTTGTTTCGGCTAACATCATGCCGGAGCTTCTCGTAATCTTTCTCCAGAATACGAGCCCAGGCTATGTATGTAGAATGGTCCTGGACAACCGGGGTACTGTCACCTTTGGCCCCGGAGCTGTCAAGCTGGTGCGCAAATTCATGAAAGACAACGTTATGACCATCATGAATATCGGCGGCACTCCGGCGGACATCATCCCATGAGAGAACTACCGATCCGCGACGCCATGATTCGCCCAGGCGGACATCCGGGCCCTCCATAACAATCCCGCCAACGAGCTTCGGGACACTCGGAGCTACGTATGGCCGGGGATATACCAGTATGGAAGGAAGGCCGGGATAATAATCGGTCCGGCGGTGGAGCAGAAGCATACAGGCCTGTGCCGCGATGGTTACTTTTATTTCATCAGTAATCTTCAGACCGCCACAACCTTCGAAACGTTTCTCACCGATAAAGATTTGGATATGACGCTGCAGCTCCTTTTGGTCAGCCTCGGGAAGCAGCCTGTAGAACGGCATATTGCTTCCTATAATCGCCAGCCACTCGTCAGGAAACGGCTGAGCAGCCAGTCGATTTCGCCGTCTTTTTTTAAATCCGAACATATACTCTTTAGCCCGTCTGCAATTCCAATTTTTCGTTTTTATACCAGATTTACACGATAATCTGAACATTGATGTAAAATATATGGCAACGAATATTGCCTGATATGTCTTTAGCCTGCCTGTTTTTTCTATCGAGAGCACAAATAATTTTCCGGAAAAGTTTACGCCGGGTGTAACCTTTTTCCCGCCGGCACCACTATCCCGGTAGAAGGACCCCAATAAGGGGCTGAGAAAAGCAGTGAAACGAAACATTAATGAAAGGAACCGAAAATGAAAAAGACAGGATTCAAAGCAGCGATTTTTGTTGTGCTGGCAATGACGGTTTTGGCAGGTGAGGCGTTTGCCGGTCCGGGCGGAGGCGGTCGCGGTCGCGGCGGCGGGCAAGGATGGGGACGCGGGATGGCCGGCGAACCCCGAATGGGTGCAAACCTCGAATCCGTACGGCCGGACAGATTCCGGGGGCCAGGAGGCCCATACTGCCCGTTCGACCAGGGTCCGAATCAAAACATCCGTGGCCGGCAGGGCAGAGGTGGTAGAGGCTTCCAGGGTAGAGGCGCCGCAATGCAGGATAGAGGCGGCAGAGGCTACCAAGGTAGAGGCGCCGCAATTCAAGGTAGAGGCTACCAGGGCAGAGGCACGGCAATGCAGGATAGAGGCGGCAGAGGCTACCAAGGTAGAGGCGCCGCAATTCAAGGTAGAGGCTACCAGGGCAGAGGCACGGCAATGCAGGGCAGAGGCGGCAGAGGCTACCAAGGTAGAGGCGCCGCAATTCAAGGTAGAGGCTATCAGGGCAGAGGCGCGGCAATGCAGGAC
>JBARRE010000385.1:0-5505 GCA_049644065.1 Sedimentisphaerales bacterium
AATAGTATCTGCTGCATTTACCTTCATAGCAGCATTATATGAACTCCCTCGAAAAGCGCAAGTTGCCCATTTTAACATTTGAAAGAATGGCAAATTATCTTGTGGCACTTCGGTGAGGTGTTACAAATGTTCAATGTTGCCTGGTTCTGTTTTTCATTATCTCGCTTTCGATTTGCTCGAAGCTGCCCGCTGCCCAGGACCGGGCGGAACTGGCCAACACTGCCATCCCCAGGCTTGAAAAAGTGCTGCAGGAGAATATAGCTTCATTCTGGTATAACAAGAGCCTGGACCGCGTCAATGGCGGATACACAATCAACTTTGGCCCGAAAGGCGAGCTCAAAGGCCCCGGCACAAAAATGATCGTGACTCAGGCCCGGACGATGTGGCTCTTCGCCCGGCTGGCTCGGGCCGGCTATGGCGAGGATGAATATATCGAGGCCGCCGAGCACGGCTATCGCTTCCTGAAAGAAAAAATGTGGGACTCCGAGAACCAAGGTTTCTATTGGGAAGTTGATGCTACCGGTAACGAAAAACTCCAGCCCCGAAAGCACCTTTACGGCCAGTCTTTCGCACTCTACGCTATCTCCGAATATTATCTGGCCACCGAAAGACAGGATGTGCTGGATTTCGCGATTCGCTTTTTTGATCTGTTAGAGGAAAAATCCCACGACAAAATCTATGGAGGCTATATCGAATTTTTCAACGAGGACTGGACGCCGGTCCCCGCCGGTGAATCTTCTTATATGGGCACTCCGGCCGGCCTGAAACTTATGAACACGCATCTGCACCTGATGGAAGCGATGACGACTTTCTATCGTGCCTGTAAGCTGCCTTTGGCTCGCGAAAGGCTGCTGGAGCTGATCAATATCGAAAGCAACTCTGTAGTGCGAAAAGACCTCGGCGCCTGCACAGATAAATATGATCGCGACTGGACGCCGAGGCTGGAAGCTGCCTACGCGCGGATCTCCTACGGCCACGATATCGAGAACATCTGGCTGCTGATAGACGCCTGCGATGCGGCGGGAGTTTCGAACTATCCATTCGGCGATTTATATCGAACCTTGTTCGATTATTCGCTGAAGTTCGGATACGACGAGGCCGCAGGCGGATTTTACGACAGCGGCCTATTCAATCAGCCGGCCGACAGATTAACCAAAGTCTGGTGGGTCGAGGCCGAGGCAATCGTCAGCGCCTTGTATATGCACCGATTTTCAGCCGATCCGCAATATCTGGATATCTTCGAGCAAACGTACGATTACATCGAAAAGCACCTCGTCGATTGGGAAAACGGCGAGTGGCACGCCAATGTAACTACCAGAGGTGCCGTGCAGGGTGACAAAGCCAATACATGGAAAGCAGGTTACCACAGCGGCCGGGCAATGATCGAATGCCTGGAAATCCTAAAGCAGAAGGATTAACCGCGGAGAACGCCGGGAACGCCGAGAAAATGATTAAAAATAAAAACTCTGCGGGCTCCGCGATCTCGGCGGTAAATGTTCCGCTTAAAACAGAAGGACTGACCGTTCATCGCTCCGAAGATATGAAAAGGCCCCGCTTGATGGCGAGGCCTTTCGATTCTCAAGCGTTGTTTTTGCTTAGCCCGGGATTACGTTGGTCGCACATGGACCTTTTTTGCCTTCTCCGATCTCGAATTCGACCTTCTGGCCTTCATCGAGCGATGCGTAGCCGGTTGTCTTAACTTCCGAGTGGTGGACAAACAAATCTTCGCCGCCGTCATCAGGCTCGATGAAGCCAAATCCCTTACTTGAATTGAACCATTTTACTGTACCTGTACTCACTGATACTTCTCCTTGGCCTTATATAAAGGCCGACTTAATAATAACTCTCTCTTTCGTTTTATTAAGAGTATGTCCTTGAGAGATGTAGGAAAATACTCTACTAAACGTTCAAATATACATATAGATCGAAAAAAGTCAATAAAATAAAAAGAAAAATACTGGCGGTTTATAAACCGTCCGGGCATAACCGGCCGCCAAGAACTTCACCTCGATGATTGAGCTTTCGAGTCTTTGCTGGTAAACTGTACTTTATGCCGATCGACGAGGTTCGGAACAAGTAACCACCTTTTTGGAGAATATCTAATGTCGATGAGAATTACATCGCTAATTATTGCTTGTGCATTTTCGTCCGTGGCTTTGGCGGCGTCTGTACCGTCAATTCCGGAGCCGGCCTATAAAATAGTCGATGACTTTTCATACTCTCAGCGAAACGCCGCTACAGTCTGGAAGCCGATGGCTGGCAGCAAACCGGTTTCGCTCGCGGAAATTCAGGGCAGGAAAACTTTAAGAATGCAATGCAGCTTCCGCGGCACAAAAATAGATCGTGCATCCTGGGACGGCAGCCTCAAACTCGACCTTACCATGTGCAAGGGTCTTCAATTCCTGTTTTACTGCCCCGACCCATCGCCTGTGGCAAGTTTTGCCGTCTACCTGCACAGTGGAGAAGGGTGGTACAGGGGCGGATTCGCTGCCCCTGCTTCCGATGGATGGGCCGCAGTCAGGATTAATAAGAACGCCACTAACATCGAAGGCCGGCCGGGCGGATGGGGCAAAATCGACACGATCCGCATTTCCGCATGGCGAGGCCAGGATGTAGACACCGAGTTTTATATTGCGGCTCTGGGTGTATTCGGCACAGCCGGCAAGATTGTTATCGTTCGCGGCGATTCGGCTGCGAGCGAGGCGCCGAATGAGCTGGATGCCATCAGGCAATATACACAGGTCATGAGTGATTTTTTTGATCGGGCAGGCCTTTCACATACGACCCTGAGCGATCATGATGTTACGGCGGAGAGGCTCAAGGGTATCAAGCTTGTGGTTCTGCCGTATAATCCGAAGGTGCCGGACAATGTGGCCGGCGAGATCGCCGAATTTCTTAAGGCCGGCGGGAAATTAATCGCGTGCTATATGCTGCCCGGGCGCCTTGAGTCGACAACAGGTATTCGAATCGGCCCTCATATTCGCCGGAAATATCAGGGTGATTTTGCCTCGATCCGTCCTTCCGCTAATACCTTAAATGGAATGCCGGCGGTTACCAGGCAAGCCTCGTGGAATATACGCGATGCATCAGCCGTCGAGGGACGCAGCCGGGTTGCCGCATGGTGGTATAACGACAAAGACCAATCTACCGGCAAACCCGCCATCGTCGCCGGCTCAAATTGCATCTTTCTGACTCATGTGCTCTTGGCCGATGATTCGGCCAATAAAATGCAATTACTGCTGGCTATGGCCGGAGACCTCGTACCGGAACTCTGGCATCAGGCAGCCGGGGGCTGTCTGGACCGTGTTGGCCGATTGGGGCCTTATGATAATTACAATTCAGCCAAGGAAGGTATAATAAAACTTGCCTCCGGAGACAGTCGAGCTTTGAAGGCCCTCAAAAAGGCCGACCAGCTTCACGCTCAGAGTCTGGCCATGTTATCCGAGGGCAGGTTTTCACAAGTCATTGCTGCCGCCGAACAATCACGGGAGTCTCTGATCGATGCGTACTGCGTGGCGCAAAAGCCTTTACGCCCGGAACACCGGGCTTTCTGGTGCCACAGTGCGTTCGGCGTAGCCGGCATGACGTGGGACCGGGCCGTAAAGATTCTTGCCGATAACGGCTTTTCCGCTGTCCTGCCTAATATGCTTTGGGCGGGAGCGGCTTTTTATAAAAGTGACGTGCTGCCGGTGGCGCCGGCTGTCGAGGAAAAGGGCGATCAAATCGATCTTTGCCTGGCGGCATGCAAAAAATACGGCATCGAATGTCACATCTGGAAAGTCAACTATAACATGGGTTGGGCGACAGATAAGGAATTCATCGCCGGGATGAAAGCCGATGGCCGAACGCAGGTCAGCTACGACGGCTCATCGAACGACCGCTGGCTCTGCCCGTCACATCCGGAAAACCGGAAGCTGGAGATTGAATCGATGCTCGAAGTGGCACGCAAGTATGACGTCCACGGCCTGCATTTTGACTACATCCGTTATCCCGGAAATGAGGGCTGCTTCTGCGAAGGCTGCCGTCTGCGTTTTGAGAAAACAATCGGTAAGAAAATTCGCAAATGGCCTGCCGATGTGCGGAATGACGACAGCCTGCGGGAACAATGGCTGGACTTTCGGCGCCGGCAGATCACGGAGGTCGTCGCTGCCGTAGCACAACGTGCAAAAAAGATAAGGCCGGACATCAAAATCTCAGCGGCGGTATTTAGAAACTGGCCCGTCGATCGAAACGCCGTTGGCCAGGACTGGAAATTGTGGTGTGATCGCGGGTATCTCGATTTCGTATGCCCGATGGATTATACGGATTCCAGCAGTCACTTCCGGCGCATGGTCGAGCAGCAGCTTGCGTGGGCCGGTAAGGTTCCGTGCTTTCCCGGCATAGGTTTGAGCGTCTGGAGCGATCCGTCTGATATCTGTAAGCTCATACAACAGATCAATGTTACCCGCAAGCTGGGCACAGGAGGTTTTACAATCTTCAACTATAGTCCAAATGAAGCAAATAAAATCCTGCCCCTGCTGGGAAAAGGCCTTACGCGGAATGACTGAAGTAAGAATTAAGTGAAGACAGCTCCGCCCCGGTTCCTATCCGGATGGAACAGTCATCTCGATGAAAACGTTTTCAGGCTCGCCATCGCATTCGATTGTGTAGTCATCCGGCTTATCCAGATCAATTGTTTTCGTTTGAAGTCGCCCGTCTATGCTAAAGCCGTGTACGATGCGCAGATCGGTCTTTGGAGGCTGCTTCGGCAGCAAATGCAGGCAAGCCCGAATTACATTCAGGCCCGGATTTCCCGTAAACTTCACATAAACCTGCTCGGCGGGCTTATCCAGCACAACATCGGTGTCCCAGTTACATCGCCAGTGATTCGTCCATGTCGGCACTGATGATTTGTATATCTCTTTGAAGTCCGTCGGCCGGCCGACCGAATATGCGATACGATTATCAGTTTTGCCCGCCTGTTCTCCCTGGTAAGTACGGAATGTCGCGCCGGTGCTGAACCATGCGATTTTCATGCCAGCAGGAGCGGCCAGACGCATAATAGCGTCGCCTTTGATTCGGCAGGTATTTCGCTCCGGGTCGTAATCTTCCGGCATCGCAACCAGGTGTTTCTGCAGGTCGGCAGGATCGGCGGTATTGGGATTTACCAGCATCGGAGTCGTGACAAGGCCGTAGCGGTCGCCGAGTTCGTATTGGAGATGATTCTTTCCTTTTTTAAGCCTCGGCAGGCTGATCGGAGCCACCTGCACCCAGGTGTCGATGGTGATGGATTTGATTGCCGGCGACGATTTTTTGCCGGACGTGGAGAGTTTTAAAAGATAGCCGTAAGTGCCTTTGACTTTATTCGTCAGGTCAAGATTCACTTTTGCATCTGACTTGATTTTGCCTGCCGTTTCCCAGGTAATTCCATTATCAAGAGACACGGCCGCGTTAACGGGAAGGAAAGATTCTATTGCCACAACGGAGGCTTCCGTGTCGTCGGAAAAATCCTCCAGATCATTGATT
>JBARRE010000386.1:0-4455 GCA_049644065.1 Sedimentisphaerales bacterium
CCCCCGGCCGGCGAAAACTGGTTCGGGTGACTAACGACCTGGTCCAACCCAACGGCATTATCGGCACGCCCGACGGCAAGCTGCTCTATGTCGCTGATATCGGCGACCGAAAGACGTATGTTTATAAAATCGAAGCAGACGGTACGCTATCGGGGAAAAAGCTGTTCTGTTCGATGGGCTCGGACGGGATGACTATCGACAACGAGGGCAACATTTACTTAACAGGCCGGGGCGTTACGGTCTTCAATCCGGCCGGCGAGAAGATCGAACAGATTCCAATCGATTCCGGCTGGACGGCGAACGTCACCTTCGGCGGCGCCGATAGACATACGCTCTTTATCACGGCACAAACTTCGGTCTATGGCCTGCAAATGCGAGTCAAGGGCGTGAAGTAAATAGACAGTAGCGGATGCCGGTTAGCGGCCCTCGTGATATGGATAATAATAGCCCAAGGCAGTTCAAAACGTCCTGTCAAATGAATATAGTTCATATCCGGGAACTCTAAAAGGTCGCGTTTTTCTTGAGAAGCGCTTATGCGGAAACGCTTTACGAGAGAATAAATATTTAATTAAGTGCAAAAAACTGTAACATTTTTCCGAGATCCGCGTCTTAATGTTAGATTAAGAATCCCTGAGCCGCAACTTGTGCGAGGAATCAGAATTGACGGACAGTCGTTGCTGTAGCGAGGGTTTATTATGCGAAGAAATGAGAGATTCGCTGGCGTTTTGTTGCTGGCTTATGTATTTACGATCTCGTTTTGTTCGGCGGGAACCGCGAGCAGCGAACCTAACGCTGCTGATTTGGTTCAGGCGGTTCGTGAAAGTGAGAATTGGCTGCATCGAATCGACAGTCTTCAGCTTCGTATTGAGGGCAAATGGTCCCATCCGCCTGAAAGTATTGCCGTAAGACGTGCTGAATTGAAGAAGCAATCACCCGACGAAGAACCCGATCCAGAACGTAACTGGAGCCTTAAGCCGAGCTATCCTGATATACTCGAATACGCCATTGATTTTAAAGGAAAACGGTTGCGTCATGTCGAGGAGACTCCCGGTAGAGAGTATTTTCTGAAGATATGGGACACAAAACAGGCCATGCGATATGCCGAAGCCGGCAGTGATTTACAGCAGTATCATCTGGAGTCCGGCAAAGAGATGTTCGAGAAATTATTCGGTTCTTTAAGCTGGCCGAGGTCGCAACCGCATTCATTCTGGTGGGAGCCACAGAACATCGAGGAGAAGATAGACTATTTCGGCCGCGCCGAAGATTTCAAGATTACCGGCCGTGAAGAATATCGCGGCCTGATGTGTCACGTTTTGGAATGTACGTTGTACCTTGATGCCCCGGTGACACGTCGCTGGTACATTGGCGTCGAAGATCATCTGCTTTACGGAAGACAGGAGTGGCAAAATCCGGAATTTGTTTTTGAATACTGGACACTTGATTATAAGCAGGTTGCTCCCGGCTGCCGGTTACCCATGACACAGGGATACAGTATGCCGTCATATAATCCGGATACAAAACAGCATTATCTTAGAGGTGTTCGCGATGTAAGAATTGTTGAGGCATTAGTCAACGAAGAATTACCTGGTGAGTTGTTCCAGATGAAGTTCGAGGAAGGGCTTACTGTGATTGACAGGCGTTCCGGCAAGTCAGTCATCTACAATTATATAGCCACACCTCTATCACTGCTCGGCAAGCCTCTGCCGGACTTCGAGAACATCAAGATTGATTTTAATCCTTCACAGGCAAAAGGCAGGATGCTCCTGGTTTGCTTCTGGGACATGAACCAGCGGCCGTCCCGGAACTGCATCGCGCGACTCGCCAAACAAGCTGAGCGGTTGAGAGAAAAGGGCCTTGTCGTTGCAGCCGTACAAGCCTCGAAGGTCGATCAAGATACGCTCGATGAATGGGTGAAAAAGAACAATATCCTCTTCCCTGTCGGAATGATTGAAGGGAATGAAGAAGAAGTCCGTTTCACCTGGGGCGTCAAGTCCCTGCCGTGGCTGATTCTGACGAACCGTAAGCATATCGTGGCCGCCGAAGGCTTTGGACTTGATGATTTGGATGACAAGATTTAGAATGGGGAACTGATGGATATGATCGGCAAGCGACATTTCATAATGGTACTGTGTTTGATTTTGGCTTCGCGTGGATTCGGGGCGGCACCCGTGACGGTGGAGATTGTTGAGGACAACAGGATTTGGGACAAGGCGCCGCATAATGCATTCACCGACCTCGTACGATGGCAGGATGCGTTCTACTGCGCGTTTCGCGAGGGCAGAGGGCACGTTTCCACCGACGGCAGGATTCGTATCCTCGAATCTAAAGATGCGGGCACCTGGGCCTCGGCGGCAGTAATTTTGCTGGAAGGCTACGACCTTCGCGATGCTCATTTGTCCGTAACACCAGACGGCCGGCTTATGCTGCTTGGCGGGGCCGCTCCTCGTGAAAAGGATAATCAATCGGCTCCGACAGGAACGTTTGTGAGCTTTTCGACAGACGGCAGGCAGTGGACCGAGCCGCAGATTGCAGTCAAGCCGGGACGCTGGCTCTGGTGCGTGACCTGGCACAAAGGCAAAGCCTACGGCGATTCCTACACGGCCGGCAAAGGCGACCGCTATCTCGATTTGCTCGTGAGCGACGATGGGATTCATTACAAGCCTCACGTGCCAAGGCTATTCGAACAAGGGTACCCGACGGAAGTGACGCTGCGTTTCGATTCCGAAGGAACTTGCTACGCGCTTGTGCGGCGCGACCGCCGGGGCGACGATCCGAGCAGTGCCCTGCTGGGAATAAGCCGGCCCAACTACAAGCAGTGGCAATGGAAGGACCTCGGGGCGGATTTCAACGGATTCGGCGGCCCGAACTTGATTCGAATCCCCGGCGGCTTCTGGCTCGCTGCGGGCCGAATGCACGACGGCGGTGCCCACACGGCCCTTTGCTACCTCGACGTCGAAAATGGCGTGATGACCAGGCTTGCAAAGCTTCCCAGCGGCGGCGATACCAGCTATCCTGGCATGGCTTGGCACAATAACATGCTCTACGTCAGCTACTACTCAAGCCACGAAGGAAAAACGAGTATCTACTTGGCTAAGTTAAAAGTCACTCCAATATCAATAGAGCAAATCGGAGATATAGATTCACCAACAATTCTGCTGAGTGCTAAAGAGATTCTCACAAGTTATGAGCGTTCACTTGCTGTGATGCGTGAGAAGGTCAGTTTTACTGCTGAGCTTGAGCAAATCCTTAATGGAGCCTTTACATACAAAGCGAAAAAATACAAACATAGGAGGATTGTTCATCGAGACGGTACAAGGTTTGGATTGTCAAGAGAATCGAAGCACTTTGATGATCAAAACAAAATGATCGGCCACAATTGCCTGACGTCCATATATGATGACGAAAAAGTAATGATTACTCAAAATTCCTACGGCCAGCCGCTGGAGCATTTACGTATAGATTTTAGGCCTAAGAGTTTTGCAGATCGTTTTCTGGCAAATCTTGGTACGGGCAGACTCCTGGACGGTATAACCTATGGTGCTCATAATAAAACGTTTTTCGAAGTAATGAGCGAAGCCCATTCTCTGCAGCTTGGAGACGAGATGGAAATCGTGGATGGGCACAAAACCTATGTGCTCGAAGCAGAAACTAAATATGGAAAGCACATCCTCTGGATAGACCCCGAATACGGCTTTAACGCCAGACGCATGGCCATCCATAAGGTCACTGGTGATTATGATTTTGATACTAAACTCGGTGACCAGCCGCGTCCGTTGCCGCCCAATGTGAATCCGGCTGTTCCGTGGTGTGCGACGGTTAAAAGCGATCTGACCGTGGACAATATCAAGATTGAGAAGATCGATGGCCGATATGTTCCGATATCGGCAAAGATTCGCGACTATGAGGAATTTGAGAACGGCCAGTTCACAGAAGTCATCAGCAATTATGAACGCAGGGATATCGACTTCAATCCGGATTTTGATGCAATGGTCCGGAATTTTCTCGAAGAAGTGCCCGATGAAACTAAAGTCTACGTTTATCACGAACAGAGTTCAACAGCCACATATAAATGGCAAAAGGGTCAGGTGGTTGACTTTCGGGGTCGCAAAGTCGACTACAGACCCAAAAAACCTCAATCTTTACTCAGTAAACCATTGCCAAGTCTGGAGGATTTCGGTGTAGGATTTTCGGATGTCCGCGATAGTAACAGTATCATCGTGATTTGCTTCTGGGACATGAACCAGCGACCGTCGCGGAATTGTATTATGCAGCTCGTAAAAAAGGTGGAGCATTTGAAAGACAAGGGCGTCACCATCGTGGCTGTGCAGGCATCCAAAGTCGACGACAATGCACTCAATGAGTGGATAAAGGTTAACAACATTCCCTTTCAAGTTGGAATGATTCAAGACGACGATAAAAAAACACGTTTCAACTGGGGCGTCACATCGCAGCCCT
>JBARRE010000387.1:0-5448 GCA_049644065.1 Sedimentisphaerales bacterium
AAAAATGTTGATTATGTATACAAGATTTGGTACTATGACTATGTAACGCATTGTGATTTGCCTTGCTTCAGGCTTCATCTGATAATCTGCCGGGTACTTGTGGTTACACTGATTCGTGGAGGAAGGGACTATCAGTTGTTCAACGACAACCTCAACGAAGCACCTTACGGCAGAGATTGGAATAGATCGCGAAGTATTGGGGGACTTGGAGGATTAGGAAAACGATGAGGAACTTGAAATATAGTCCTGCTGTTTTGTCCTTGATTTGGCTGTTGATTGCGGCGTTTGCCCCTTCACCAGCCAGCGGGCAGATTTCCACCTTACCGAATGGAGTAGCGTCTGGTGATGTGACGCAAACCTCCGCCGTGATGTGGGCCCACAGCACGGCTCTCGGAGAGGTGATGTTTGAGTACTCTACCTTTGACGATTTTGGAATAATAGATGGACACGAAACCGTCGTGGTCGTGGATATGAATCAGCCGATGAAGGTGGAGATAAGCAGGCTCATTCCAGCGACCCAATACTACTACCGTGTTACTGATGCACAGAACGAGGCCGCAGTTGGTGAGTTTAGAACACCCTGGGATATTGGTATAAGCGCCGGTTTGCGTTTCGGAGCATCGGGAGATTGGCAGCAAGCTCCACCGTTTCCCAGTCTGAAGAATGTTCCGGAACGTGATCTGGATTTCTTCATCAAGCTTGGAGATAGCATTTACGCCGATTCTGAGACACCTGCACTTCCGGGTGTTGTGCAGGCACGCACGCTTGAGGACTTTCGTATCAAACACGATGAGAATCTATCATCCCGATTTGGATTGAACATAATGGCCTTATTGAATGCCTCAACATCCATTTTAGCGACTATTGATGATCATGAAATTGTTGACAACTTTGCCGGTGGCGCAGTTCCAGGACAGTCACCCGACGCCTCGGATGTTCACCCTTTGGAACCTCCGCTTTTCACAGATGCTGTCGACTTTGTCAACGAAACTCAGGTGTATCAAGATGCTATGCAGGCTTTTCAAGAGTACCATCCGATACGGAGCGAACTGTGGGATACTCCTAACGATGTACTCACACACGGAAAACCGAAGTTCTACCGTAAGGCTACCTACGGAAGCGATGCAACAGTTCTTGTTCTGGATGCAAGGTCTTTTCGAAATGCGCCTTTGCCAGCCGTCACAAATCCATTTGACGCGAATGAAGTCGAGGCCTTCCTGGCCGGTACATTCACTGCTGATCGGACCATGTTGGGATATACTCAAATGGACTGCCTCAAGAACGATCTACTTGATAGCCAGCAGGACGGCATCGCGTGGAAATTCGTCGTAATCCCTGAACCTATTCAGAACTTTGGTATTATCAACGCCGAGGACCGGTTCGAGGGCTATGCGGCCGAGCGAACCGAACTACTCAAATTCATTCATGAGAACACCATCGAGAATGTAGTGTTCATTGCCGGCGACTTTCATGGGACGATTGTGAACAACCTTACTTACCAGGAGTTGCTGATTGGAGGAATAGAGCGTCCGGTGGTTTTTGAGTCCACGCCCATAAGTGCTTTCGAAGTCGTCACAGGGCCAATCGCTTTCTTTGATGCTCTTCTGGGGCCGTCAACTGTTAACTTAGCCGCGTCTGCCGGCGTATTGAGCCCATTTCTCAAGACTATCTATGACAGACTCCCTGTGGCACCTGATACTGATAGTGTCGTTAACGACAAAGATGACTTTCTGAAAAGCCTCATTAATACTCAGCTTGACGTTCTTGGTTATGACCCTATAGGGCTCAATGAAAACAATGCAGGAGCAGAAGGATTGATTGATGCTGAACTGCTCCAGGGTGATTATCTGGCCTGCCACACTTTTGGATGGGCGGAATTTGAGATTACTCCCGAAACCCAGGAACTTCTCGTAACCGTTTATGGCGTGGATGCTCACAGTGAGATTGATTTGCTGGTTGATCCCAACGGCGTGATCAACCGGATCCCGCGAGTTGTCAGTCAATTCATGGTACATCCAAATCGTACAACGGCCAGCGATTCTGACAGTAGCACCGATGCTGACTTCTGAAGGTGAATATGACAAGGCATTCTGTCAACTCGGTGTCCACACAAACCACCTCTCAGCCCTCGCGAGTCGGGGTGGTGGTTGTTTAGGGGGGTAGGAGTGCGGAAGTCGATACGATGTTCGTGGATTAGCTTGGAGAGAAAAAAGGAGTCGGTGTGAAAATAACGGAAGTCTGATGTACATGCAGCGCAAGGTCAAGTTTCTTACCTGACGTAGATTTGACGTTAGGTCATTTGGGCAATATGATGTCCGACGGTTCTTTGCCCGTAGCCGGCCGTGTGAACTTCTCGCCGTACTTTGTGAAGCCGGGCACAAAACCACCGTGGGAGAGGAAGAACTGTCCGCTCTCGACACCCATGAAGCGGTCAAGCCGGTCCGCTTTGCCTGTCGGGTCGTGGCTGAAACTGGCCGTGGTCAGCTCGACCCACCGACCCTCAGCCGTGCGAATCCATTGATTACCGTAAAGGGCCTTCCGCAGTACGTGGCCATTGCTGCCGCCGAAGTTCTCGCTGAAGCTGTACAGGCGGCGCAGGTAGCCGCCCTCCTTTGGCGTCTTCCAACTGGAGATGAGAACCCACTGCTTCTTGTCCGGGTGAAAGTAGTAGCCCGAGTAGATCGTGTGCGTAGCATCTGTGGGTTTGGCCGTAACGATGAATCGCTGCTTCTGGCCGGTCTTCCACATGTATTTCAAGTGGCTGTGCCCCCCCGTGCCTTCATTGCCAAAGTCACCGGCATAAACACCCTCACCTTTGGCCATCAGCTTCACACGATCCTCTTCGATAACCTTGTTGCGGTCAACCGCCTCATTGCCGCTGTCCCAGACGCTGAAGATGATCCGGCGTTCGGTGTGGCTATTGACCTGCATGCCGAAGTAACCACGATGCCAGCCGCAGGCCATATAGTACGTCCAGATCGGATCTTCAAGGCCGGTCATCTCACAGTAAAATGCTTCAACTTTTATATTCTTATCCACGGGATAGACAAGATGCACTGAAGCAGCGTTACGACGGGGCTGGAGATTGAAATGTGCATCTTGTGCCGCCGGGCCATCGAGCAACAGTGCATCAAGGTCGCCGGAAGGTTGACCTTGTGGATTGAGCGACTCGAGCGTAAAACGATGGTAGCCAGCTTTAGCGATGTCAAACGAACCGAAGTCCGCCGTAACAAGGTCAAGTCCAGCACCCTTGACTAATGTCTCATGCGACTGGCCCGCGACGGTCAGTCGTAACTTGGACGTTGCGTCTGTCGGCAGCCGCAGGATCACGGAGCAATCAAGCCTGCCCAAGGTCTTGATTTCGCCGAACCAGAGCACCTTCAATTCCGGATCGTTCCAACCGGTGATGCCGGAGCGTGGCGAAACGCGTGCCCCACGTACGTCTGGATCCAGGTAGGCGGTGAAGGCAGGGATGCGCAATTCGGCCGCCGGCGCAGCGCTCACTATGCCGACCAGAAACATAATTGCCAGTACCAATACAAATGAGTGGGTGTTCCGTTTCATATTATTCCTAAAGAAAAAACATGCTATCGGTTGTCATCTTGGCATCTGACGCGATCAGTACAGCCAGCCATTACGGCGCGTGCATATCCAAACAGGATACCATATTACCAGATATTCCTGTGTGAAGGTACTTGCCATTTTGCCCTCGTCCCGTTTTCTCTTAAACTGCACCACGAAAGCCTCGCTCGTTGAGTGTGCAATAGGGGAGACCGTGGATTTCCATTACACGAGTCTACTCTACAGCACAGCCACTTGTTACTACTACCCGCCCTCACCTTCACACCCGAGTTGGTGCACCTTACGCATCGTTCAACACTCACCGGTGGGCGATTTGCCGGGGATCGACCACTTGCCTGGCTGGCACAACAGCCCGGGCAAGAACGAGTTCTGCCCAGCGAGTGTTACCCAGTCCCGTGCGATGGTCGTCGGAGGAAACCTGAAACACTACTCCTTCTAAGGCAAACAGCTTGACGAGTTCCACGTACTGCGACGTAAACTCTCGCGGGGCGATCGATGCCTTGTGAAACCAATAGATCATGTCGTTCATCACGTCAAAAATCTTGCCCTTGGCGGCACATATTTTCTACTTCATCGCCTTGGCTTTTCATGCCTTTGTCCTCGCCAACGGGATCCGCAAGCAGATATTCAGGCACAGGAGACTTTTAAAAAAAGTACTCCCAGAGGCCATTAAGCAGCTAAAGGAGCGTTTTCCTGACAAAGACATTCAGTTACGGTTTCAGGATGAAGCTTGGCTGTGGATATCAAATCAACAAGATGAACTCTCACATTTATGTTTATTTCCCTGGATAGAATCGGCTCTAATTAACTCGAATTGATATTACTCATTCTGTTGGTCAGTCCTAAGAATGTCGCTGGCAAGGCACTCGGCTTCTCTCGAAGGTGCCCGGTTTGTGATAAGAGGCTGATAGGGAATGTGAACTATTGTGGGGATTGTGGGTCGAAGGTTTGACGGGGCTGTGACCGCACCACTTGCAGTTCTATCGTTCATGGCGTTAACCAGCCTGTAGATTAGCCTGACATTTGCTGTTTCAGTATTGTCGGTTTGAATCCGACGGTTGGCTTTGGAGTTACATCTAAGGAATTGAGATAAGGATTTCTATTAGCACACTTCAGTCCCGTAGTCCAACTCTTCCGCAGACCGGGTTTCAACTCCTCCCCGTCTCTGTTGCGGAACACTCTGTTGTCGCTGCTGTTCTTCTTATTTCTAAAATCCTTCAGGAAATCGGCAAGCGCCTTCGGTATCGCGATATCCCTCTCCCGGATCGTCCGTTTTGTCGACTTTGGAACCCATTTGGGTTTCCGGCATATCCTGATCACGCTGTCCTTGAAATCCACGTCGTCCCATTCGAGGCTGATGAGTTCTCCCTCTCTCATCCCCGTGTAAAGAGCGGCCAGAAGAACCGGCCGGAACCAACCATTCGCCTCCTTCAGCAGTCCCTGAACCTCCTCTTCTGAAAGTGCGGGGATCTTCTTGCTATCGTCTTCCTTCAGGTATTCCACTCCGTCCATAGGGTTGCTCGATACCATGTCCCACTTGACGGCCCTATTCAGGAATGTATTGAGACTGCCCACCCGCTTGCGAAGAAACCGACCGTTTATGTAGTAGCCCACATATCAGGTCTTGCCGCGTTTGTTTTTCCTTGCATAGATAAAAGCCATAAGATACTCCCGTATTGCTCCCATGAGCATCTTATGGCGATATACCTGTGACGTAAGTCTCTGTCAACAAAAAAAATAGGTATCGTCCCAAAGGTTGTGGGAAGTCTGGTTGCTCACTTCCCGAACAGCCAATTACGTTTATCGCTTTGTCAGCTACCAGCAGAATCGCAAATCTACAAGTTCTGCTGTCAAGAATAGGAACTC
>JBARRE010000388.1:0-3690 GCA_049644065.1 Sedimentisphaerales bacterium
CCGCCGCCCATACCGCCGCCGCCGCCGCTCATCATGCCCATCATCCTGCCCATCATCATGCCCTGCATACCGCCATAATTGGCCGGCTCTCCGACCAGGTCGGTGATATCATAGACACGAGTGACCATCTTCTGCGGAAGTGCTAAATCCGTTGCTATCACAATCACTCCCTCATCCACAACGTAGTCGACTATTGCGAATTCGCCAGAAACCCCTGCCAATAAAACCTCCAGGGCCTTACGGAGCTTAATACCCGTCAATGGTTCCATTCCTGCCAGAGTGGTCTGTTCGACCTCGGCATTTTCGAGCAGATCCTTCCAGTTAGGCTGTATCTGTAACGGAGGATCTACGGAACTTTTTAATTGCATTATTACATCGGCAAAAGACGTTGAAGATGTTAAGTCCGACAGGTCAACGATCGTCTCGAGTTGTTCATACACAACCGCGTCAGCCGGATCCAGCCCGATTGGCTTGTCCGGCTGGCGAGTGGGTTTCTGAACAATCTCACGCCAATTTTTGGGATAGGTAAGCTCTTCAGCATATGGAATTCCGGATTCATCGGTTTTTAGCAGGATATCTGCTCTTTGCCTGCTTGCTTCTTTCTCAACTTCTAATTGTTTCCGGAAGAAAACCATATCTTCAAGAGTGTCTTTTAGTATTAATGCTTTGTTATTTTGTGGGTCCAATGCAAGCAGGCTTACCAATTGACCAAGAGCCGCCTCGTACTGCTGCTGCTGCTGATAAGCTTTCGCGTTTGCCATCAGGTCGGATATTCTCTTCTGCCTGTCAATGTCCGCCTGCTCTCTAAATCTATTTTGTGCCTCTATTGCCGCTTTGCGTTTCTCTTGTTCGACTTGCTTAGCCTTTTCGGCCTGTTTCCTGACTATTTCGTCAGCAACTGTTTTCAGCTTGCTGCTGTATTCTTTGAAAAGTTCATCTCCAAGGTGTATCTGGTTTTCGTTCACGGTAAATTCAGCTGACTCGATTTCTTTTTTGGCCTTATCGAATTGGCCCTGGTCCATGTAACTATTAGCTTTAGTTATAGCATTGTTAACAACTGTTCCAGTATAGGTACGAAGGATATTCCTTTTTATATTAATCTGTTCGATATAGCTGCCTTCACCTGTTGCCGGTGAAGCGACTTTTATCGCGGTCACTTGTGGCTGTGCGGGCTTTAGCTCGACAACTTCCGGCTCCACAAGTTCCGGCTCGTTAACTTCTGACTCCGCAGCCCCGAGGTTGAAGACCTTTGGCTCAATAACAGCAATCATCTCAGGCTTCTTTTTTTCTGGAACCGGCTCTTTATCAGCCGTTTGGGGCAGACGCTTATCTATTTGAGCAAGGTATTTTTCTATATATTTCTTCATTCCTGACGGGATTAAGCCGCTGGTTGCCACCTTGACAAGACCTTCACGGGCCTTTTCGAATTGACCGGCGTGATAAAAGTCCATGCTGTTTTGATAAAGTTCGGCGTTTTTCAAGGCCTGCTCAATCGGCGGTTCACTTGGTTTCCTAATCTCTTCTGCAATTACATCCGGCTTTTCTGCCGTTATCTGAGGAGATTCTTTATCGTTTGTTGCCTGAAGTTCTATTTGTTTAAGCACCGTCGCGATCTGCGTCTGCTCGTCTTTTGTTAAATACTCATTCTTTCTAAGGCTCTCAAGATTTGCCCTGGCCTCGATTAGCTGGTTCTGCTTAATCAATTTATCGGCCGCCTGAAATTTCTCCAGAGCAAGCTTCCTTTTGACTACGGCGGTCTGCGCCTTTTCAAGAAGCGTGCGCAGCTCCTCTCGCCCAGCTACCGTCAAGTACTCCTGGTGCCTCTGTGCGTCTTGGAAAGTCTCGACGGCCTGTTCAAAGTAACCGTTGTTATATTGGCCGTTTCCAGCCTTAACATAACTCTGGACGATTCGCCGGAATGCTTCCTCCTGGTCGGTCGCTCCATTCTCCTGCGACTGAGCCGCGTCGAATGCTGTTGTTATAAGTAGTAAAATCGATACCACGACAATGGACAGAGACTTCCTGCCGAAAGATTGGGTCAAGAAACTTGGCTTGCTCAAAATAAACCTCCTGCCAAAAAAAAACACCCTCTTAGTGAAATTCTTTACAATTTACTGTTACAATACTCTCCAGCTTCAAGAACAGACTATACTTATAATAATTCAAGTTTATAGGAAAACATTTTTTTTTGCAAGAGAAAAATTTGATTTATACCCACCTGGCCAATAATATCTGAATTATAGTAAGCTTAACTGAAAAATCAGTGAAAACCGAAGGGAAAAAAGTAATCTCAAAAACGCATTATTTTAGGTCATAGTGGGGATTTCGAAAGACAAATGGAATATAAAACCATCGAAAAACGGGTAATATGAAGGAAAAATCTGTAATACTGGCTGTTGAAACATCCAGCAGAATAGGCTCTGTTGCAATAGCTCTCAATGGAAAAATGCTTGGAGAAACAGTTTTTTCTGCGCCATTGCGTCACAGCGTTGAGATTTTTCCTGCAATCCGTGAATTACTTGACCAATTCAACCTGAAGCCCGGACAAATCGAACATATTTATATATCTGTGGGGCCCGGCAGCTTTACGGGTCTGCGGATAGCAACAACTCTCGCGAAAATCATGCAACTGGCACATGCTGCAAAAATTGTGACCGTCGATACTCTCGACGTGGTTGCCGCAAATGTCATCAATCTTATTCCTGAGAACACTTTATCAGTTTCGAATCACAAGCTGCCGGCTATGAGCGACGAAAGAGTCGCTGCCGTTCTCGACGCCAAGCGAGGCCAATTTTTCATCGCCGTCTATGAGCGCGACCAGGACGATGAGCGGAAAGCGGCAGGGCGGGCAATCTGGAAAAAAGTCCTCCCGGATTGCTTAATGACTATTTCGCAGTTTCTCGACCGATTTGACTGCGAAGCCAAACCAATTTGGCTGCTTGGAGATGGGTTGCTGTATTATAAGGATAAGTTTCAGGCAGACAGCGTTCACTTTTTTGACGAGAAGTATTGGAGCCCACGCGCCGGCAAAGTCCACTTGCTTGGCCGGCAAATGGCCTTAAAAGAACAATTCGCCGATGCCTTGACACTCACCCCCAATTACCTGCGCACACCGGATGTCACTGTAAAACCACGGTGACTCCCGGATTTGTGTTAGAATACAGTTAGTTTATTTCTATTGATCCTACATTTGTCTTCAACAGAACCTTACCCTCTCCTGAGCCTATTGTCCCTTTTATAGATTTGCCGACTTTACCAACCACAGTTATTGGCTTGGCGGTCTTGACGGAGCCGATGTTTGTTGAAGCATGGACTTGTGCTGACAAATGAGGCGGAGCTGTAAACTCTATGCTGCCGACATTAGTTATGATGTTCGCTTTGCAGGCGGCTGGGGCGGTGTCTGCGTATTTAACTGTTACAGAGCCAACGTTAGATGAAAGATCAAGTTCAGCGACAACCGTGCGGCAGACAATGGAGCCAACATTTACAGACGCCTCTATTCGGCCTTCGATGTCTGATACCGTTACGGTTCCTACGCCGGTTGAGCAGTCCAGTTTCATGTGCCTGGGAGCTATGATTTTGAAATCAACGACAAGTGCCCCCTTCTTTAATTCAGCGGGTCTCACCGCCTTGATGGTCAGAGTGTCGCTGGAAGATTCAAGTTCCATCTTGACTTCTTCGGCGAGTTTC
>JBARRE010000389.1:0-3476 GCA_049644065.1 Sedimentisphaerales bacterium
ACTGATTTTATATACTTTTTTTGTGAATCGGAGGAATATTAGACTAAAATGGGGGTGTGATTCGTTGTACCAGTAAGAAATGGCCGTTTCTTTGATTAACGAGCAAATTTGATGATCGACGAGAAGATACTTGTTTGGAAATTTAATCGCGGCAGCAAAGATGCTTTCCAGATGCTCTATGAAAAGTACAAAGATGACCTGCTCGGACTGGCAATTACACTGCTTAGAGACAGAAGCCTCGCCGAGGACGTTGTGCACGACGTCTTTGTCTCATTCGCCGGAACGACGGGAAGCTTTCATCTGAGCGGGACGCTGAAGGGTTATCTGTCAACGTGCGTGGCGAATGGCGCCCGTGACAGAAACCGTTTGAGGTCACGCCGGGATGTCGGGCTGGACGCCGCCGAAGCGATGCACTGCGATTCGGGCGACCCGGTTGAGCATGCGATTGACAGCGAGCAATCGGGGCGAATAACGCAATTGCTCGGACGTGTTGCATACGAGCAACGTGAGGTGGTTGTGCTGCATTTGCATCAGGGAATGCGGTTTAAGGAAATTGCCGAAGCTCTCGGTATCTCGATCAACACGGCCCAGAGCCGGTATCGTTACGGCCTGGATAAACTCCGTTCGATCATGAACAGTATGGTGACCAAATGAAACCTACGGAAAATATCGAAGAATTTGTAAAACTCGAAAAGCCGCATGTAACAACCGGCGGCACAATGGACGAGCGGACTTTGAATGACTCGTTTGCAGCGATGGACGAGACTATCCAGGTCAACAAGCCGAGTGCAGCCGTGATAATTCTCCGAAGCAGGGCGGCAAAGCTTGCCGCGGCGGCTGTGATTATCGTGTCGGTCGGCCTGCTGATGGTTTACCGGAACCCGCCCGTGCAGCCGCCGCCGCAAACGGACAGTGTTACAAAATCCCCCGCTGAAATGCTGACGGCAATGTCACTTAATCTGGCCTGGCGTCGAGGCGGAATCGAGGCGATGGACGAACAATCCAGCAAGGCCTTCAAGATGCTGGGATCGAAGCCCGCCAAAACTACAATTGAAGAATTACGTGTAGAACTCAACGGTGTATAACCGGAAAGGACAAGACAATGAAAACAGTAAACCAAAAGACCTTAGTTAAGACTTTGTGCATTCTTCTGATAACACTCACATTCGCTTCAGAGGCCCATGCGTACCCACCCGACAATGCTGCTGTTCTTTACTACAAAGCTTTTATGATCCTACAGGAGCCAAATGAAGATGTTAAGAAAATGCTGACTGATTTAAGGGATGGCAAGATCAAGCCGAACGACGAAATCAGGCAATGCCTTCAAGACAACCGGTACGCAATAGAATTTGTGGAAACAGCCGCTGGAGTACGTGACTGTGACTGGGGCTACGACATATCAAAGGGATTTGACGTGATGTTGCCTGAGCTTTCCAAAATAAGGATGACGGCTTTTCTGCTGACCGCCAAAGCGCAAACTCTTGCCGAAGAAGGCGATTATAAAGCGGCACTGGGCAAGTGCCTTACCATTCACAGAATGGCCCGGCATTTAGGTGACCGAATGCTGATTTCATATCTGGTTGGCAACTCGCTGACCGGCCTGGCAAACAAGCGTATAGGAGAGATACTTTCGCAGGTGCCTGATGACATCGAAACTCTTACAAGGCTGAAAAACCAGATATACGACATAACAAGCAGAGCTAACTCACTCAAGGCCGCCATGAGCAGCGAGAGGGAAATCGCCATCCAGCAGATACGCAAGGAGAATATCAGCACGGTTCTGGATTCGATCGGCGAAACTGACGGGATTTCCAAAGATTCTATTGATAAAATTCGAAATGGGGATGAAGAATTTTTCAAGGCAAGCAGGGAATACTATTCATACTATGTAACAAGTGTGCAGCTTGCGCTTGATTTACCTTATCCGCAATCTCATCAACAGCTTAAACAACTGAGCGAAAAAGCAGAAAAGCAAGCGGCTGATAATCCGGCAGCAATCTTGTCCGCCGCCTTGTGGCCGGCTGCTACGAGGATATGCACTCTTGATGTGAAGGCCAATACACATTTCAACGCCCTTAAAGCAGCTATTGACATCTATATTGTGAAAGCCAAAACAGGGCGGTTGCCAGATACTCTTCCTGACGGTCTGCCGAGGGATTTGTTCAGCGGCAAGGATTTCGAATACGAAAAAACAAAAAACGGCTTCCTTCTTCGCTGCCGGGGCAAGGACCTGGATAAGGACGAAATCTTTAAATACGAATTCAAGGTCAGCAAGTGACCTTCAACAAGATATCAGCGAAAACAGGCCGGGCTTGAAGACTCGGCCTGTTTTATGCTTTTTTGCGAAATAGCGAAAATGTTAGACTAAAACGAACGTGTCATTCGTTATATTGATGAGAAAAGGCAGTTTGTTAGATGCTGCCGAAGTAGTCGAGATTTTCGAGGAATAATAACATGAAAAAGATAGCAGCAATTTCCGCAGGTTGTGCAATACTGATTTTAGGACTTTTTCTGCTTTTCAATAATTCATCTGTTCAGGACACGCCGATCCCGGCCCATTCACCATCTCAGACTACTGCAAAAGTTGAAATTTCGGAAGAGGCACCGATAGAATTGCCATTCGCAGATCCGACAGAGCCGGCAGCAGACGATGAGTTTCCAATCACAAAAGAGCAATTCGATAGTCTAACAAAGGAGGATCAGAATCAGTTAATGGAGGAATTTATTACCAGCTTCTGGGAAAAGGAATTAGGTATTTCGGATGAAACGAACGCGGAAGAGAAGAGCCTGAGTCTTGAAATCTTCAATCGCCCGTACATGCATACACTAACTGAGCGTGAATACTTGCAGTTATCGCCCGAGGACCGGGAAAAAGCCGATGCCGAGATTGGCGAGAATTGCCAGGAGATACGCAGCTACGTATTGGGCGTAGTTGCCGAGACTGATACCCTTATGGCCAACAAGGACTTTGTGATCGCGGAAGCATATCTTGTCTACGTTTTGGAGATGGGCAGAGAATTAGGCGCCAACAAAGAGGGCCTGCTACTAAAACGTGCGATGGGGATTTCATGTAGGAACCGTGCTTTGAACGAGATGGTGAAGTTATACACACAGACCGGAGATAATTCCATGGTCCAAATAGCCCAGGAGCAATTGTCGGAAATCCCAAAAGAAATCAAAGAAATAAGGACAGCGGTGGAGCAGGGCGAGCTAAACAACTGATAGCCAGACCGTTCGCAGATCAGGCCGACTATCGCAATGGTCGGTTTTTTTTATGCGCGGTGCCGGAACCGAATGTGAAAAATTCTCCCGAATAAGAAGTTGCGCCGGGGCGGTCTTTTTCGTCTATAATGGTGAAGTGTGAGAATCCGATAATCAGGAGTTTATTTGAAAAGCCGGCAAAAAGAGCTTTTGGAATTGTTGGATAAATCGGGAGCGGATTTATACGCGCTTTTGACAAGGCTGACACTGCGCGA
>JBARRE010000390.1:0-4503 GCA_049644065.1 Sedimentisphaerales bacterium
CCGCTGGATCAGCCCTGCAAGCCGCATCTGCTCGGCAATCCGGGCGCCATCAATAGCCTTTGCATAGAGCCGGGCGTTCGTAATAGCCACCGCGCACTGCGAAGCGACCGCCCGGGCAAGATTGATCTCATCTTCGTCAAAATGCATGGGCTTTGGACTGTAAAGCCGAAGCACGCCGATAGCCTTGCCTTTAAAGTGCATAGCGACGGTAAGTTGGCTGACGAGTCCTTCCCTGATTGTCGCCTGTTTGTATTTGACCCTGCCGTCGACCCGCATATCGTCCAGGACTACGGCTTCACCGGCGAAGGCCGCTTTGACAACGGGATCGTTCTTTGAGACGACGCCCTTGTTGCGGTATTCTTCGCTGAGTCCGTAGGTGCTTCTCATTTCCAAATCGCCGGCGTCTTCGTCGAGCAGCCGGATCGAGCAGGCCTTTACGCCGACGGTTTTAACCGCCGCTTCGGCCAGTTTATCCAGCACCTCCTGTAGCGAAAAATCCCCCGCCACCAGCGTGGTAAGCTGATAAATCTGTTCATTTCTTTCTATTTGTCGCTTTGTCTTTTCGGACATAATCAATAACTTTTTCGAAAAATCGGATTATACTTCACTTCTTGCTCTCGGTGAACCTTAATTTATTCTATTACTGCCAGTTGTCGGATTTGTTCACTTGCAGCAGAGGAATGTAGCAATTAATATATCACTGTTGTAAACCGTAAGTCAATAACCAATATTAAATATTCGATCGAAAATGGCTGCAAGACATGTGATTTTTATCGGCCGTGTCCAGGGTGTCGGTTTTCGCTATACCGCCCACAGGATAGCGCATCGCCACCAGCTCGCCGGTTTCGTCCGCAACCTCCCGGACGGCACCGTCGAGATGTTCGCCCAGGGACCCGCTGGAGACATCGATGATTGCATACAGGAAATAAAAGAATATTTCGGCGACTACTTAAGAGAGACCAGAGTCCAGGAAATACCGACCGATCCGAAATACAAGGATTTTAGAATTACCTTTTAATCAATGGCACCTGATATGCAGGCTTTTTGAATCTGCAGGAACATTGACATGAAAAGCATCATCTCCTAATATGATGGCTGATCGAATATTGATATGACTGATTATAACTTACTTGCGCTGTGTGGATCACACGAGTAGCAGTGATATGGATTTTGAGCATAATGGGTGAAATCAGGCTTACTCCAACAGGGCAATTGCGTTGGGAATCTATCTCCGAACAACCTGAGGCAGCGGTTCTATGCGGGCTGCAAAAGATCTTTCAAAAGGACTGTTTTGAGGGGTTATTTAATCTTGCAGCGGAGAAATACTATACAGGCAACTCGCTGACTTTGCGGTACTGGCAGGGACTGGCGGAGCAGTACTTGACAAAACTCTGTCATATACCCGAATCTGCAAATGACATTGTTATAGAGGCGCCTTCGCCGGCGGAATTTTCGACATTGCTGTTGACGGCGCCGCCGATGTCCGGCGGGGAGTACCTTACCGAAAGTGTTCTGCAGAAGATATGGGCGGACCTGGATCAATGGGTTCGTTCGGCAGTCGCTTCTTCCGGCGGACTCGCAGCATTTCTGCATAAGCACGCGACAAAATGGCGTCAAGTAGGTCGGGTCTGTTTTCATCTGGCGGAGAACAAGGCAGACCAGGCATATCCCTTTGCGTTTATGGCAACATACTCCACGGGTTTTGGCTCGGGAGGACGACTGAAGCATCTTCCGCTTCGCAAAGCGTTGGAGCAGTATGCCGGCGCCAGGGACCGCTCGGCATTGATTAAGCTGTTGTCACCGGTCCAGCAGGCGAGTAGTCGGGTAAAGTGGGTTAATCAGCTTGTAGAATCCAACGACATCTATCAACCACTGGCCTGGCCGGCGAATATGGCATATCGTTTCCTGAAAGATGTGCCGGAGATGGAAGCGTCAGGCCTGACTGTTCGACTGCCTAACTGGTGGAAGAAACGTGTTCGTCCGGCGGTTTCAGTCACTATTGGGGAAGAACGCAAATCCAAACTCGGCGCTGATGCTGTGCTGGACTTCAATGTTGGCGTTGCTCTCGGAGAGGAGCGGCTTTCGCCGGATGAAGTGGAAGAACTTCTCGCCGGTGGCGATGGCCTGGTTTTGTTTAAGGGGCAATGGATTGAGATCGATAGTGAAAAACTGCAGGAGGCGATTAATCACTGGGAAAAGTTACGCCGCGAGGCCCGTAACGGTGAAGTTTCATTCATTGAAGGGATGCGGATGCTGGCGGGAGCATCTGCCGATTTGAAACACGAAGAGCAAGCCGACCAGGAAACACAATGGGTTCATGTCTCCGCGGGTGATTCGATGCGGGAGATTCTTGCCGGCCTGCGCGAGCCGGACAGACTTGATATGGTCGATGCCGGCACGAAGTTGAAAACAACGCTGCGACTATATCAGCGAGAAGGACTTGCGTGGCTGTATTTTCTTGTGGAGCTTGGTTTGGGTGCATGTCTGGCTGATGATATGGGGCTGGGCAAAACGATTCAGACGCTGGCGTTACTATTGTGCTGCAAAAACACTGTACCGAAACGAACAAACAAGCCTTCATTGCTGGTCATACCGGCTTCATTGCTGGGCAACTGGCACAATGAAGCCCGTCGTTTTACACCGTCTCTAAAACTGACCTTTCTTCATCCGGCTGAAACAGACCGTGACAGTATAGATCGGATAGCGGAATGTCCTGAGAAAATGCTGGCTGAGACAGATCTGGCTGTGACGACATATTCCATGTTGACCCGTCAGGCGTGGTTGAGAGACGTGAGTTGGAGGCTGGTTATTCTCGATGAAGCCCAGGCGATCAAGAATCCTTCGACTCGACAAACCAGGGCGGCAAAGAAACTTTCCGCCCAGGCGCGTATCGCTCTAACCGGTACGCCGGTCGAAAATCGTATAGGCGATTTATGGTCGTTGTTCGACTTTCTCAACCCGGGATTGCTTGGCTCCGCAACCGTTTTCAAAACATTCATCAAGACTCTCCAGGCAAGAGAACATGACCAGTTTGCTCCGTTGCGACGTCTCGCCGGGCCGTACATTCTGCGTCGTATGAAAACGGATCGCAATATTGTCGCTGACCTGCCGGAAAAAACTGAAGTATCCTGCTATTGCAGATTGAGCAAATCGCAGATAATACTCTACGAAAACACGGTTCAGACATTGAAAAATACGCTCGAAACAGCGGATGGCATGGCCCGTCGCGGAGCGGTATTACAATCTCTGATGCGTCTGAAGCAGATATGCAATCATCCCAGCCAACTGAATGGCGATGGCCGATACGCTCCTGTTGACAGCGGAAAATTCATCAGAGTACGGGAGATTTGCGAGGAAATAGCTTCCCGTCAGGAAAAGGCGCTCGTTTTCACACAATTCCGCGAGATTACGGAGCCCCTGGCGGATTACCTGGCGGTTGTGTTCGGCCGTGCAGGGCTGATACTGCACGGTGGAACCCAGGTGCGAAAACGCAAAAAACTGATCGAACAATTTCAAAGCGATGACGGTCCGCCATTTTTTGTTCTTTCTCTCAAAGCCGGCGGGACGGGATTGAATCTAACGGCGGCGTCTCATATAATCCATTTTGATCGCTGGTGGAACCCCGCTGTCGAGAATCAGGCTACGGACCGGGCGTTCCGTATTGGCCAGAAACGTAATGTCCTGGTCCATAAATTTGTGACTACCGGTACAGTCGAAGAAAGGATTGATGCGATGATTTCTGAAAAGCAAAAGATGGCCGATGGAATTCTCGCCTCCAACAGTGAGGAGAACCTGACCGAACTGCCGGATGATGAAATTCTGCGCCTGGTGCGTCTCGATGTCACCCGCGCTCAATTATAGAGGGTATTCACTATGGCATACTATTGGAGTCCTTATATTCCGGTAGCTCAGCGACGAGCGAAGGCTCTGCGGAAAATGGAAAAACTCCGCAAAAAGGGCAGGAACATTCAACCTGTCGAAATCGAGGGACGAACCATTGCCCGCAGTTTCTGGGGCAAGGCGTGGTGTGAACATCTTGAGTCTTTTTCTGATTTTGAAAACCGACTACCTCGCGGTCGAACTTATGCGCGTAACGGCTCGGTCTGTCACTTGACTGTCGAAACCGGGCAAATCAAGGCCATTGTCAGCGGGTCGGAACTCTATAACGTTAAAATTGAGATCAAACCGCTGAAGACTTCCATCTGGAAGTCGATAAAGAACCGATGCAGCGGACAAATTGGGTCGATGCTCGAACTGCTTCAGGGACGACTATCTGATCATGTTATGTCCATAGTAACCGACCGTACCGAGGGATTACTTCCTTTGCCGGGACAAATCGAGCTGCGCTGCGATTGTCCTGACTGGGCTGAAATGTGCAAACATGTTGCCGCTGTTTTGTACGGTGTCGGCAACCGGCTTGACAGCCGGCCCGAACTGTTATTCACGCTTCGCAAAGTTGACGCAAATGAATTGATTGCCGGCGATATCTCACTGCCTGATTCC
>JBARRE010000391.1:0-7436 GCA_049644065.1 Sedimentisphaerales bacterium
TATGGATCAGGTTGTTCAGCCGAGTGTCCGCGTGAAGCTTAACAGCGACAAAAGGGATATTAAGGGCGAGGGATTCGAGTCTCAATTTAACCTTGTGAAGGATTTACTGGGTGAAACGCTCCATTTGCATAATCTTAAAGATACGGAATTTCCATACCAGCTCCAAATGGACTTGTTGGTAAAAATGGGTTGGAACGGCTGGCAGATGTTGGAAGTCAGCGATAAGGTGCCGGACCGTGTTCAGGCATTGATCGAGCAGCGCCAGATATGGGATCAGTTGCTGGCCAACTCCTTAAACGCATGAACAGAATGCACTTAACAATTTTGATTAAACGGAGGTGTCGAACTTGGCCAAACAAGCTAATGACGCAGCGCCAGGACAAGAGCTACAAAGAGGATTTGGGTTGTCAACCGCGACCTACGTAGTAATAGCCAGCATGGTGGGGACTGGAATTCTGGTCTCGCCCGGTTACATGATGGCTTCGCTTCAGAACTACCCAGTCATATTCGGGCTTTGGGCTCTTGGCGGATTGCTCGCCTTATGCGGGGCCCTTTGCGTTGCGGAATTAGCTGCTGCTCTGCCCCGGGCGGGCGGTGAATATGTTTACCTTCGCGAAGCGTACGGTTCGATGCCCGCCTTTCTCTCCGGCTGGACGTCGTTTTTCGTCGGCTTTTCGGCGCCGCTGGCTGTTGCGGGCTATATCGCGGCCTTATACCTGTTGACGCCGTTTGGGTTGGCCGAGGATAAGACTGGTCCTATAATCAAAGTCACGGCCGCGGCCATGATCCTTCTTATCACATTGCCTAATCTCGTTGGTCACCGTCAGTCCGCCTGGACACAGAATCTAACGACGCTTCTCAAGTTAGGTCTGTTTGTGGTTTTGGTAGTATTGGCGTTTCTGTTCGGCGAAGGGCGGTTTGCACACATCGCCCAAGGGCAGTCAATAGGTAAAGTCCAGCTTGGGACCGCAGCTACGCAGTTGTTCTACGTTATGTTTGCCTACAGCGGTTGGAATGCCGCCAGCTACCTGGCCGGCGAGATCAAGGATCCGGCCCGGATTCTCCCGCGGTCGCTGCTGCTTGGCGCTGGATTGGTGGTCGTGTTGTACCTGGCCCTCAATCTTGTTTTCGCCTATGCGGTGCCTTTGGCCGAGGTAGGATTTGACAACGCAGAGCAGGTTCCCCAGCTCGCGGTCCAAAATCTGTTTGGACCGAGGATTTCCAGCGTTTTCTCCGTTCTGCTTGGATTGACGTTTTTGGCTACAGTGAGCGCTTTTATTATCACTGGCCCGCGGGTCTACTACGCCATGGCTAAGGATGGTCTGTTCCCCTCGGCAGCGGCATACGTCAGTCCGAAGGGGCGGGTCCCCATCTACGCGATGCTCGCGCAGAGCGTATGTGCGATTATTATTCTGTTTGTGACGGACTTCCAGAACCTGTACCAGTACGCCGCGGTGGGATTATCGGTCTTTGCACTGCTCTTTATCGGAGCAGTATATGTTCTTCGATGGCGCCGGCCTGAGATGGAACGACCGTTTCGCGTTCCCGGATACCCGGTTGTTCCGGCAATCTTCATGGCTGTGATCCTCTTTATGACTGTGTTCGCGTTCATGCAGTGGCCCAAACCTTCAATATACAGCCTCGGGAGCATCCTCGCGGGCATCCCGGTTTATTACGTCTGGTCGTTGGTCCGGCGGCGAGGAAGCTGAAATATCCAAAGTTCAAAAAATCCGAACCTGGCACAGGAGTTCTGAGGCAGGGATTGGACATACCTGGAAATGGATCAATCCGACGTCTGATACAACAGGCCGACTCTCACGGAGAAAAAAAACTTCGGCCTGCTCGAATTAATGGCCTTTAACAGCCTGAAAATAAGGTTTTTGCTTTTTTTAGAATATTTTTCCGAAAACCTGAAATAAAATTCCTCTCTAACTTCGTCTTTATATATAGAAAGATGGTACAGGAAGATAAAAGCAGGGCTTATTGAGGGAGCAATAGAAGTGAAAAAGAAAATCACTACTGATATTAAAGCAGCGGTTATGTTGATAATCGCTGAAGATATCATTGCCCTGCGGAATGTTATCAGAACTGTAATAAAATCGATCTCGAAGTCAGTGGGCTTAAATGGAGGATCGATATTGCCAGGCAGCAAGAAGAAAACGTAATTCTGCAACGGGCGGAAAATGTTAAAAATTGAGCTTAGGAACAATTTTACTTAGTAATAGCTCGCTCTAAAAAATGAACGATAAATAGTCATGGTGCTGTTTAGCACATAACAGCCCTTCTTAAACGGCTGGATGTGGATTTGTCCGATACACATCCAGTCTTTTTTATGAAAACGAACGCTCAGATGGCTGACTATTGGGTGTGATTTTTAAGCGTTTTTAACGCCACTCGCTTGGGTAGTCGATGGAACTGAACTGGATGTGAAACTTTTTACATAGTGCATCGACAAGCACTTGTATCCTCTTTAGTTGGCAATCGGTTGGGTGTATAGTTTTTCCGTCGGCTATAATGCAAATCCGGATGGTCTTATTGCTGCCCGCAGAGGTAGCCGGCGATTGTCTTTGCCATTTTTTAGTTGTCTGTATTTGGCCGTCGCTGCCACCGAAGCCATTGTATACACAGAAGTGACAGTTTATATCATCGGGATTTGCCAGGCCGTTGAGCGAGGCTAACTGCTCGATGCTACCGGTTGCGGTATTGCTGTAGTAAATCTGGATACTATTCCAATTATCAGGAGATTGGGCGGCTTGTGTAGAAATGGCTTTTTTGACAGGATCGAGGCTGTAATAGGTCCAAAGGGAGAATGGGCCTGCCGATGGAGGATTATGGCCCAGCGCCATTAAAACAATCGCCCCGATTGTCATTGAAGCCAGCAGTGTTGCTAAAACTTTTGCTACTCTTGCCTGATTTGGCATAACCCCATCCTTGAGTATTTCCACTTCGCAATCTTTTGGCAAAATATCATCCCTGAACGCGAAGAACTCACAGGTGATTAAAATCCCAACCCACACTTATCGAGCTTTGACTTACGCTTCGATACCCATTTTGCGACTTGTTGCAATACAGGTGTTGCTCATAGGCGCGGTATAGAGCTCTTGTCTAATAGTATAATCCCTTATACAATACTCATCGGCACCTGCCAATGGATTACTCCAAATTTTGCTGAAAATATTATAAAGCCTATAAAAATGCTTGTGTCATTGGGCCTATCCACTCTGTGATTCTGTGCATCGGCTCTGTCTTTGCTCGGAACTAATGTTTTTAACTGAACAGTACTTGTGTTTGCCTTGTTAGCCTGTGGTGGATTTATAATAATCCGTTTGAAGCCGGCTGTGTATGGAAAAGTATTTCAGGCTTTGTTAATCATCATAACTTAACAGTTAGCTTGTTACAAATATGTTGATTTAAGAGATTCGGGTCTGTAATATTTGCTTTGTCGAATGCAAGACGAAGATTTGTAATGAAAGGACCGGTTAAATAACATAGTTATATGCCGCGCTTATAAGGACAAGCTTGATAGAAACAGGAAAAGGATAAAATGACATCAGAATCTAATTGCTGCCAGGGGGACTTTCATCCACTATCCGCCGAACAGATTGACCAATTAACTCGCCAGGGATGTAGCAGTGAAGACTGGTCGAAGGTTCAGGTTGCCGAGGGCTTCAACGCCGAGTCTGTGAAATCGACACATTTTTCCGGACACGTGAAACTGGGAGTATTTGAAAAACAGGTATCTTTTTTTGGCGGTGTTTCAAAGCCGGCCGGAATTAGTCATGCGACGATTCATAACTGCACGATCGGCAATAATGTTTATATAAGCCGGGTAAGAAACTACATCGCGAACTACGTCATCGAAGATGATGCGGTGATAGACAATATTGAATTGCTTGCCGTGGAAGGCGAAAGCAGCTTTGGCAATGGAGTGGAAGTTGCTGTTGTTAACGAAGCCGGGGGCAGGGAAATACCGATCTATGACAATCTGTCTGCTCAGACGGCTTATGTCCTGGCATTTTACCGTCACCGGCCGAAGGTAATTGAAAAACTGCGAAAAATGATAGCCGACTACACGGCTTCCGCTACCTGCTCGATGGGCCTTATTGGCGAAGGGGCCAGACTGATTAACTGCCGGATAATCAAGAATGTCAAAGTTGGTTCGGCGAGTTTAATAGAAGGAGTCAACAAATTAGAAAATGGCTCGATAAATAGCTGTATCGAGGACGTAGTTCATATCGGACCAGGCGTTTTTGCAGAGGATTTTATCGTCTGCAGCGGATCGGAGATTACAGATGGTGTAATAATTTACAAATGTTTTGTGGGCCAGGGTACTGTATTATCCAGACAATATTCAGCGGAAAACTCCGTATTTTTTGCCAACTGTGGCGGTTTCCACGGTGAGGCATGTGCAGTATTCGCCGGGCCTTATACCGTTACGCATCATAAATCCACACTGCTGATTGCCGGCTTGTTTTCCTTTCTGAATGCGGGCAGCGGGACCAACCAAAGCAATCACATGTACAAGTTCGGGCCCGTTCATCAGGGTGTCGTCGAACGAGGCTCCAAGACAGCGAGCGATTCGTATATTCTCTGGCCGGCAAAAGTCGGGGCTTTCACCGTCGTAATGGGCCGGCATTACAGAAATTCCGATACCTCAGACCTGCCTTTCTCGTACCTTATTGAGCATGAGGATGAGAGTATTCTTGCCCCCGGCGTGAATCTTCGCAGCTTAGGAACGGTTCGGGATGCTCGAAAATGGCCTAAACGGGACAGGAGAAAAGGTCCTAAAAAACTCGATCACATTAACTTCAAGCTCCTCAGTCCTTATACGATACAAAAGATGATCAATGGCCGTAACTTACTCTGCAAGCTCAAAGCGACATCCGGAGAGACATCCGAGTACTTCACCTACCACAGTGTCAAAATTAAGAATTCATCTTTAGATCGCGGCGTCAAATTATACCAGATGGGTATCGATAAGTTTCTGGGCAATTGTTTAATCAAGCGATTGGAAGGTAAGCAGCTCGAAAATTCTGATGAGCTGAGAGCGGCGCTAAAGCCGCAAACCATTGTCGGACCGGGCAAATGGGTGGATATGGCCGGTATGTTTGCTCCGGAAGAGGCCGTGGAAAAATTGCTTTCTGATATCGAAAACGGCTCTTTTAGCTCTCTGGAACAGGTGGCGGACAGTTTTAGGTCGATACATGAGTATTACCCTGAATACGAATGGGCCTGGGCAGCGAACGTTCTACAGGCAAATCAGGGTAAGACAATTGATGAAATGACAGCCGACGATATTATCGAGCTTGCAGCAAAATGGAAAAAGGCTGTTGTGGAGCTTGACAATATGCTTTATGCCGATGCTAAAAAGGAATTTACCGCTATTGCTCAAACCGGATACGGGCTCGATGGCTCACTGGAAGAGAAGCAGGCCGATTTCACGCAGGTCAGGGGAACATTCGAAGAAAACAGCTTTGTTTTGGAAATCGAAAAACATATCGCCCGAAAAACGGCGCTTGGGGATGAGTTGATCGGCCAAATGGAAGAGCTGGATCGGAATTAACCGAATTGAATGTTTAGTAATCGTGGTAATCGGGTCGGCTCTAAAAATGTTTTGCAAAATACCGACCGGTAATATATCATCTGGCAAGTTGTGTTTTTGTGGCTTTCTTGGATACTTAACATAAGTAATTGTCAACAAAGCTTTTACTGTATTGAACAGGGGAATTAAAAGGAAGATTGTACCTTTTTATAGATGTTCACATGTAAGCAGGAATATATTCAGGAGAAGATGACTTATGAGATTGATTATTGAACCGGATTATGTGTTAGCGTCCAAATGGATTGCAAATTACATTGCCAGGAGAATCAATGAATTTGGCCCAACCAAAGCCAAACCTTTTGTTTTAGGGCTTCCCACAGGCTCTTCGCCGCTGGGAGCTTACAAAGAGTTGATAAAACTCAACAAAAAAGGGATAGTTTCATTCAAAAATGTTATCACCTTCAATATGGATGAATATGTGAACCTTCCAAAGGATCATCCCGAAAGTTACCACTCGTTTATGTGGAACAACCTATTCAGCCATGTGGATATTGAGGAAGAAAATGTTAATATTCTCAATGGAAACGCACCGGATCTTGCAGTCGAGTGTGCGAGCTATGAAGAGAAGATAAAGAAGGTTGGCGGCATAAATCTTTTCCTCGGAGGCATCGGCCCCGATGGCCATATCGCATTTAATGAACCAGGCTCATCCCTGGCTTCCAGGACCCGCGTCAAGACGCTCACCTACGACACAATCGTAGCCAATTCCCGATTCTTCGACAATGATATGAGCAAAGTGCCCAAGACGGCCCTGACAGTCGGTGTTGGTACGGTTATGGATGCCGAGGAAGTGCTCATTATAGTGAACGGCCATAACAAAGCTCGTGCGTTACAACAGGCCATCGAAGGGAGCGTAAATCATATCTGGACAATTAGCGCCCTGCAAATGCACCCTGAAGGGATTATCGTTTGTGATGACGAGGCTACAATTGAACTGAAGGTCGGAACAGTAAAGTACTTCAACGACATCGAAGCAGCCAACCTCGATCCGGCTACGCTCTTGAATGGTGCCTAATAACTCGAACGACTTGTCACGGATTATTTGCATCGGTTGGCGGTTCTTTACCGGGTGGAAAGACAATGTTCGCCTTGGCCTTTAGTGATTCGATATACTCTTCAGCGAGTTCGGATTGCTTCGTCTGCGTTAGCTGTTTTATGATATCGTCTTTGGCCTGCTCGAGCGAAGTCGTACTGGCGTCTTTATGTTCGGTGACTTTGATGATGTGGTATCCGTATTCGGTTTCCACGATATCGCTGATCTGCCCGATTTCCAGTTCGAAAGCCGTCTTCTCAAAAGCCGGGGTCGTTTCACCTCTGGGAAAGAAGCCCAGGTCGCCGCCTTGCGGGGCCGAGAAACAGACTGAATTAGCTTTGGCCAATTCGGCAAAATCGGCTCCATCTTTGAGCTGTTTAAGCAGGTCCTCGGTCTTTGTTCTGGCCTTTGCTTTGGCCTCGTTCGGATCGGCGTTTGGATCGGTGAACTCGGGCTTGATAAGAATATGACTTGCTTTGACTTGTTCGGGTATTTCAAACTGCTTGGTATTCTCGTCATAATATTTCCTGGCATCTTCCTCCGTAACATTGATTTTCCCGGCCCAATGTGCTTCCATAAACTTGTTGCGGGCCAATCCGTCTCGAACATCCGCTTTGACATTATCAAAACTCTGACCGTACTGCTCCATGGTCTTCTTGAATTCTTCTAATGATAAGGGTTCTCTCTGTGCCGCAGCAATTTCTGTGATCGTGCTCATCACTTCTTCATCCGTGATTACTATGTTTGCTTCTTTTACCTTTTCATCCAGCAAATGCCTGCGGATTGTTTGTTCGAGAACTT
>JBARRE010000392.1:0-2584 GCA_049644065.1 Sedimentisphaerales bacterium
AAGACCAAGCAATTATCAAAGCTTCCATGGCCGATCTCGAAAAAAATGGAACGTCACAGTGGTGCGGATACAGCTTTAGCTGGCTGGCGAGCCTGGCCGCCCGGGCAAGAGATGGCAAAAAAGCCGCCAAGGCACTGGAGATTTTCTCGACGGCGTTCTGCCTTCGCAACAGCTTCCATTGCAACGGTGACCAATCCGGGAAGGGATACTCGAATTTCCGCTACAGGCCGTTCACGCTGGAAGGGAATTTCGCCGCAGCGGCGGGCCTGCAGGAAATGCTGCTTCAAAGCTACAGCGGCACGATTCGCATCTTCCCGGCAATACCGGCTGATTGGAAAGACATATCTTTCAAAACGCTCCAGGCCGAAGGCGCTTTTCTTGTTAGCGCCGAACTCAAAGACGGCCTGACACATTCAGTTACGATAATCTCGGAAAAAGGCGATTTATGCCGACTCGAAAATCCATTCGAACAAAACGAATACGAACTTAAAGGCGCAGCAAAGAATGCCGTCGGCAAAGATGGAGATGACTTGATAATAAAAACTTCGGTAGGACAAAAAATAGAACTAATCCGCAAGCCCTGATAATTTGGAGGTTTCTGAATTGAAAAAGAAAAATAGTATTTCCCGCAGAACAACATTGAAGGGTATCGGCACAATCGGCGCTATGGCGTTTTTTGCCAACCGGGCTTACGGCGAGCAATTCGCCGGCATCTCCGGCAAAGAAATGGACGCTAAAAGTGATATACGCAAGACTATCTTTGCCAAAGTCTTTTCCACACCCCTGATAGACACGCACGAACATCTTATCGAAGAGCGTGACAGGCTGAATGCATCTAACAGCCGGATTCAGAGCAATGACTGGTCGTTTCTGCTGAGCCATTACATCAACTCGGACATGCTGACCTGCGGCATGCCGCATGCCGAGTACGACAGATTCTTCTCCCGCAATACTTCTCCTTTGGATAAGTGGAAGATTCTCGCGCCGTACTGGCCCAACGTGAGAAACACAGGTTACGGCATGGCAGTGGAAATCGCTATGCAGCAGCTATATGATGTCCCTGAACTTTCAAGCGAGACTATAAGAAAGGTCGCCTCCGGTTACGAAAAGGTCTGCCGGAAAGGCTTCTACAAGAAAATCCTTTGCGAAAAAGGCGGCATAGAATCCTGCCAGGTCAACGCCCTTGAGCAGCCTTTTCGCAAGACCGCTATGCCCACCCTTCTGATGCAGGATATCAGCATCGTTGGCATGTTCGCAGGCCCCAATATTGACACGTACGCGAAACCGGCCGGCATCGATGTGAAAACGCTCGCCGACTGGTATCGCGTCATCGACTGGTGGATCGAGACGTACGGCCCGTATGCTGTGGCGGTGAAATCGCAAAATGCCTACAGCCGGGACATCGACTACGAGGATGTGCCCATTGAGAAAGCCGAGCCTGTTTTCAAAAAAAGAATGTCCGGCGTAGATCTGAATTCCCGCGAGCGGAAACTGCTCGAAGATCATCTTTTCTGGTATTCGGTCAAGGCCGCGACGAAGGTGAATCTCCCGGTCAAGCTGCACACCGGCTACTACGCCGGCCAGAACGGTATGCCTTTGTCGAGGTTGATTAATAATCCGGATTCCGCGGCACGCCTGTGCAAGGCGGCCGGCGATGCGAGATTCGTTTTTATGCACATCTGCTATCCGTACTACGAAGAGATACTTTCGGTCGCCAAGCATTACACTAACGCTTACATCGATATGTGCTGGTCGTGGATTATAAATCCTATCGCAGCTAAAGACTTTCTCAAGAAATACCTCGTCACGGCGCCGGCCAATAAAATCCTTACTTTCGGCGGCGACTATATACCTGTCGAACCTGTGCTGGGCCATGCCGTCGTCGCGCGTCGGGGCATCGCACTGGCCCTGTCGGAACTTGTCGAAGAAGGCTGGCTAAGCCTCGACCGGGCGGATGAACTTGCGGATATGATTATGCACGACAACGCCCGCAAAATATTCAACCTCCCGGAGAAAACCAGGAAGCTCGGAGCAGTACACTGGCCTGCTTAACAGCATCTGAGCTTGAGGAAAAGAACAAATATGTTAGTATTAAATAGAGGAAACTCTAATGGACAAGACACATCGATTTAGTGCTCTTAATACAAGCGGTTTAAGCCGGCGGGACATGCTTCGTTGTACGGCTACGGCAGGAACTGCACTGGCCGGGGCCTCCGCTTTTGGCATCTGTGCAAGTGCGAACGGGCAGGCGGAAAAGAACATCAAGAAAGGACGCCTCAACCAGTCGGTCGCGTACTGGTGTTTTTCGAAATACTGGGATATCGAACAAACCTGCCGGATCGCCCGGCAGTTAGGCTGCAAGAGCGTCGAGCTGATCGAACCGAAAGACTGGCCGATACTAAAGAAGCACAGCCTTGTCTGTGCCCTGGCGAACAGTCACTGGTTCGACAAGGGGATGAACAATCCGAAGTACCACGAGATGTGTTTGAGTAAGATACGCGAGGGTATCGATGCCTGCGCCGACTTCGGCTTTCCGAACGTAATTACATTTACGGGACTCGCTGAAGACATCCCGCCCGATGAT
>JBARRE010000393.1:0-2089 GCA_049644065.1 Sedimentisphaerales bacterium
CTCGATCCGGTGGATACCAGATAGTTGTATTCGATCCTTCATTATTAAAAATTGAATCTATAGTTGAAGATACTGATTTAAGCGGAGTAGAGCTTGCAGAAAGAAAAATAGAATCGGAAATCCAAGCTGCCCCCGCCGCGGCGAAGGGAGAAAAACCAAAATCCGCTGAAAACGATCTGATCAACAGTATCATAGATCACCTGGAAGATGGCAAGTCACTTGACGCCAAGACGTTCTTCGGGCTGGCCGATAAGGCATACGGCGGCACAAGGGCCGAAGGCGCTTACGGGCCGTCCGACGCTTACGATGTGCTTGAGACGGCAATCAATAAATACATTAAGGACTCCGCCAAAGGTCTAAATCCATCGGCTCCTTATGGTGAGGCCGTGGAACATGCAAAGTGGATTGATAGCGAACTGCTCGACAGGTTGCCGTCACAGACCAATCGCAGTGGCGAAAAGGAATTGATGCAGCAATTCTCCACGCCGCCGCATTACTCTTATGCCGTTGCATGGGCAGCCAACATCGGCGAGAATGATATTGTTCTCGAACCATCGGCCGGGACCGGCAGCCTTGTAGTCCATGCCATAAATGCAGGACCGAAAGCCGTCTATGCCAACGAGCTTTCAGAACGTAGGGCAATGCTTCTAAGGACTCTCGGCGTCGATAAGGTCTTCACCGAGGACGCCGAGCAGATCCACAACATACTGCCGGAAGAAAACAGGCCGACCGTTATCCTGATGAACCCGCCCTTCAGTCACGCAGCTCACCGAATGGGGGCGAAGAAGGTTTACGGAACCGACCTGAAACATATAGACGCAGCCCTGAACTACCTGCAGGATGGCGGTCGGTTGGTTGCCATTATGGGCAGGCCCAGAATAGAAGGTGAGGAATCAGCGACTTTCCAGCGATGGGTCAAAGAGGCCGGCAAGAAGTACGATGTTCGGGCAAACGTCCATGTAGGCCGAAAAGTTTACAAAAAATATGGTACGCAATTTCCGACCAGAATCCTCATTATTGATAAGACAGGGCCGCAAAAGGGAGAAATTTTAGGTGGAACGGTTGACACAATCCCCGATTTGATGTACCATATAGAAGGAGTTAGAAATGACAGGATTAAAGCAAAACCTGAAGAAGTGGGAGCGGGTCGCAAAGAAGCTGTTGGACGGCGAGAAGCAGGAGCCAGGCCCACAATACCTATACAGCCTTCAACTCCTACAGTGGTTACTGGAAAAGTACGAGCTGACCGGCCATTGGGCGAAACACCAGGACGTGTTCCAGGAGAGGGTAAAGAGGATGTTGGGGTGGAACCCGGACCGCGTGCAGAAGGTGTTGTTGAAAGACTTCCAGGCCGACGAGAAGGAGCAGAAAAGCGCGAGCAAGTTCGGGATGTTGCTCCTGGAGAATCTGGACGCGAGCTTGAATCTAAACTGAAATCCGAGAACATCAAGCAGCGCAAAAAGACAAAGAACAAACTTTCCGAAAACGTCTTCGAGTCCTACGAGCCTTCAAGATTTCACTTAACAGGAGCCAAGTCCCATCCAGCGGCACTGGTCGAATCGACGGCCATGGCTGCTGTCTCGGCCCCGGATATCACTTACGAAATGTCCCTGCCTCAAAAAGTGGTCGATAAAGGCCTGCTTTCTGATGTGCAGCTCGAAGTAATTGCCTATGCCGGCCAGTCGCACGAACAAAAACTTCCCAAAGATGCCAAAGGTGTTGAATATCGCAGGGGCTTCTTTATCGGCGATGGCACGGGCGTCGGCAAGGGACGTGAGATATCCGGTATCATTTTAGACAACTGGAACAAGGGCCGCAAAAAGGCATTGTGGATCTCCGTATCCAAAGACCTGCTCAAAGACGCGATGAGGGATTGGGGAAAGGCTGGAATCGGACAGGATGAGACTCTTATTTTTCCGTTCAAGTCCGGCCAGCTAAAAGCCAAGCAGGGTATTATGTACGCCACCTACGACACGCTCAAATGGAGCAGGAAAGCAACAGGCAGAATGATCGGCGGCGAGCTTGTGACACAACAGGAGGCAAAGAACAATCTCGATGCAATAGTGGAATGGCTGGGCAAAGACTTCGA
>JBARRE010000394.1:0-5105 GCA_049644065.1 Sedimentisphaerales bacterium
CGGGCCGACGAGCAGAAAAAGCATGAGTTTCTGTACTGGGAATGGCAATTATATAACTGGGGCAAGCGTAAAGACGTTCCCAACGGATTGATGCAGGCGGTTCGCATGGGCAATTGGAAGGCCGTGCGGCACAAGTCAAACATTCCATTCGAGCTGTATGACCTCAGCAGCGATATCGGCGAGAAGAATAATATCGCCGCCGATCACCCGGAGATAGTGGCGAAGATCGAGGCTTACATAAAGCGGGACCGTCTCGAACCGCGAGAGCAGATAGAGCCCGACAAGCCCGAGGGCAAACGATTCATGTGATTTGATAGGGGCGGTTTGCGAAACGCCTGTACATAACGAATTATGAGAAAGGAGATTTGATGAATAGACGTGGTTTCTTGAAGGTGGCTGGTTTGAGTTCGGCGTCACTGGCATTGCCGGGCCTGGTCCCGAATAACGCCGAGGCACGACGAAAGAAAGAACATCCTAACCTACTGATCATTCACACGGACCAGTTAAGCTCGTGGGCTGTCAGCGCCTATGCAGGGAAACTGACGAGCACTCCGAACTACGGCAAAATCCTCGTAGAGACGCCCAGCATCGATTCGCTTGCAAAGCAAGGTGCGATTCTCTACAACTTCTTTACTAACAGCGCGGTCTGCACACCGTCTCGCGGCTGCCTTGTCAGCGGGCGTTATCCACATGCCCACGGCGCCTATCGCAACAATATCGAGATGAACCGCGATGAGATGACAATCGCCCGTGTTCTGCAGGACAACGGCTACGAGACCGGCTACGCGGGAAAGTGGCACCTTGACGGTACGCCGAAGCCGGGCTGGGTCAAGCCGGACCGTTCGATGGGCTTTGCCGACTGCTGCTTCATGTTCAACCGCGGGCACTGGAAGAAGATTGTCGAGCAGCCGCAGGGCAATCCGGAAGTGTCACCTTACAAGGTGATTGGTGACAGAGAAACCTATACGACCGACTGGCTTGCCGATAAGACGATTGAATTCGTAGAAAAACCAAGAACCAAGCCGTTTTTCTACATGGTCAGTCTTCCCGATCCGCACACGCCGTTCACGGTGCGCGAGCCGTACATGAGCATGTACGATCCGGAGGAAATGACCGTGCCAAATACGTTCGAAGAATCATCGACAGGCGGCAAAGACAGGGATGCAATGAAGGTGAAGAAAGCGCATTATTGCGGCCTGGTCAAGTGCATCGACGATAACGTGGGCCGAATTCTCGCGTCTCTGAGTGACAAGAGTATTCTCGACGATACGATTATCGTCTTTACGACCGACCATGGGGAATACATGAGCGAGCACGGTCTTTATGGCAAGAATCAGTGGTACCGCACGGCGTACCAAATTCCGTTTCTCGTTCGATGGCCGAAGAAAATCAGTGCCGGAACCGTGGTCGAGCAGTTCGTCACGAATGTTGACGTGCAGCAGACGCTTCTGGGCCTGATGGGCATCGAGCCGAGCGGCCGGGAGCAGGGCCGGGACGCCTCGCCGCTGCTGCGAGGCGAAAAAATCGAATGGAAGGACGAGGCGATGATCCATCATTCCTCGCTCGAAGCAGCGGGGATTTTCACGCCGAAGTACGAGCTTGTGCTTAAGTCCAACGGCCGGCACATGCTCTTCGACCGGCTCAACGATCCTGAACAAACCAAAAATCTCTGCGGCAAACCCGAATACAGTGACATCATGCGTGAGCTGGCTGCTCGTATCGTTGAGCATAATTTCGAGGTCGATGCCCCGGCCGTCTCGTGGCTCAAACAGCAGGCAGGGACAATGTAAGTAAAGCACATAAAATGCATGAATATTTGGACGGAAGGAGTTTCGCTGAATGAAACGTTATTTAGTAATCGAATCACTGATATGTATACTGTTGGCTGTTTGCCTGTTATCAGGCGCGGCAAAGGCAAACGAAAATGATGCTATAACCATGGGCAAAGAGATTCTCGATACCACCGGCGTGCAGGGCGGTATCGTTGTCCACCTTGGCTGTGGTGACGGGATGTTGACGGCGGCTCTGTGCGCCAATGATTGCTATACGGTTCATGGGCTCGAAGCAGACCCGGCCAAAGTTGCCGAGGCGAGAAAATACATCCGCGAGCAGGGCGTCTATGGTCCCGTCTCTATCGAGCGGCATTCGGGATCCTCGCTTCCATACAGCGACAATCTCATTAACCTGGTTGTCGTGCAGGATGCTGGCAAGGTCCCAATGGACGAGATAATGCGAGTTCTGGCTCCCGGCGGCGTGGCCTGCGTTTGGCGCAACGGCAAATGGGACAAGACCGTCAAAGCCTGGCCCGACAATATTGACCAGTGGACACATTTTCTGCACGATGCAAGCAACAACGCAGTTGCCGACGATACAGTGGTCGGCCCGCCCCGAAGCCTTCAGTGGGTAGCGCCGCCGCTGTGGCTTCGCAGCCACGAGACACCGTCGGGGATCCAGGCGTCCGTCTCGGCCGCCGGCCGACTGTTTTACTTCTTCGACGAAGGGCTCGTCGGCATCACGGACGAACGCCTGCCCGATCGATGGTCGCTTGTCTGCCGAGATGCCTTTAACGGCAAGCTCCTTTGGAAGCGGCCGCTTGAATCCTGGGGCTGGCGCGAGTGGAGTCCCGATCAATACACCGGCAAAGACTGGACTACGTTACGTGGCAGACGAACCGATGTGCCGGTCGAGAATCAGCGCCGAATCGTGGCCGATGGTGATCGGCTCTACACGATGCTCGCTTATAGTGCTCCAATGTCGATCCTGGATGCGGTCACAGGTAATACCATTGCTACGGTTGAAGAGACTCAGGGAACGAGGGAAATCCTGGTTAGTGATGGTATCGCAGTTGCCTATACACGGCAAGCACCGACTGGCGTTGAGCGCCGCAGGGGAGCAAAAGATCTCGCCGGTGCGGCATTGGTTGCTGTTGACGGTCGGACTTCAAAAGTGCTTTGGCAAAAGCAGACCGGCCAGATCCGTTCTCTGGCATTGGCGATTGACAACGGTCGGATTATCTATATAAGCGGGAAAGACCTGGTCGCACTCGATTTGAAAGGTGGCGACGAGCTATGGAGGACTCAGCCGAAGCAGGCCACGCCGAAGACGTTGCTTACCGTGGACGATACTGTAGTTATGCAGGGAGGAAAGTTCGTTGCAGCCCATGATGCGACAGATGGCAGGCTGCTATGGCAGAAAACCGTTTCGTCTATCGGCGGGGGCGAAGGGGATGACCTGTTCGTTATAGACGGTTTGGTTTGGCGCGGGATAGTAAGTGTGGACGATAGCGGCAAAACGGTTCGCAAGAGTCCGAATGCACTGGTCATCGGTTGGGACCTTCGCTCGGGCGAGGAGAAGAAGCGGATACTCGTCGACAATCTGCGAAGTCCGGAACATCATCATCGCTGCTACCGTAACAAAGCAACCACGCGATACCTTATCAGTTCCTACGAAGGCGCTGAATTCCTCGATTTTCAGGGGGACAACCACGGCATGAACAACTGGCTTCGCGGTGCATGTAAGTACGGGATGACGCCATCCTACGGCATGTTGTATGTCCCGCCGGATCAGTGTTTCTGTCAGCCCGGATCAAAGTTCCTGGGATATGCCGCGGTGAAGGCTAATCCGGATAATGCTCCCAAACCGGTTCCCGACCGGCAGCGTCTTGAGAAGGGACCGGCCTATGGAACCGCTGCCGACGCAAAATTCGGCACAAACAGCGACTGGCCGACGTTTCGCCACGATGCTGCTCGCAGCGGCACGGCCCGCACGCGCATCTCTTCAAACGTAGAAATTGATTGGAAGATTACGCTAAAGGGCAAGCTGACGGCTCCGGTTGCTGCCGGCGGTAAAGTGTTTGTTGCAAAACCGGACGCTCACACCGTCTATGCGCTGGACATGGCAAGCGGGAAACAGTTGTGGCGCTTTACTGAAAACGGCCGTATCGATTCGCCTCCAACGATCTATAAAGGATTGGCTCTGTTCGGCTCGGCGGATGGTTGCGTGTATTGCGTGCGCGCATCCGACGGCCAACTCGTATGGCGCTTCCTCGCGGCACCGACCGATATGCGCATCGCTTCCTTCGGTCAGATCGAATCGACATGGCCCGTTCACGGCAGCGTCCTGGTGACTCATGATGTCGTGTACTTTACTGCGGGACGCTCTACATATCTGGACGGCGGGATTCGCGTTTACGGTCTGGAACCTGCCACAGGTAAAATCCTCCACAAGGGCCTGCTTGAAGGGCCGCATCGTAGCGTAGACGGTGAGCGTGATCTGGCCTTCTTTATCCTCGGCGCCAATTCGGATGTGCTCGTTAGCCAGGGCGGATTCCTCTTCATGCGTCAGAAGAAAATGACACTGGAGTTGAAGGAGGTTGAAGTGGACGTCCTTTCGAGCAAAGGGGCCCAGGATGTGGGTCTGCATGTCTTTTCGACATCCGGCCTGCTGGACGACTCCTGGTACAACCGTACGTTCTGGATGTACTCCAAACGTTGGCCCGGCTTTCAGTTGGCGAACCAGGCGCCGAAGACCGGCCAGCTCCTTGTCGTCGACGACGAGAAAACTTATGCCGTCCGAATGTTTTATCGTCGGAACGTGCACAGCCCGATGTTCTTCCCGGGCAAGGAAGGCTATCTGCTGTTTGCCGATTTCAATACAAACGAGCCACAGATTCTTGGCGAAGCAGGCTCGCGCAAGCCGTTAGCCTGGCTGCCCCAATCACACATCCCTCGCGAAGGCAATCCCGGATTGGACAGCGTCAGCCGCGGCTTCGGGGCAGACAAGGGCATCGGCTATACACGAGCGGAACCACCGGTCTGGAGGAACTGGCTGGACGTGCGAATCCGCGCCATGGTCAAAGCAGGCGATACTTTGTTTATAGCCGGTCCTCCGGACGTTCTTGATCCGAAGGATCCATATGCCGCCTTTGAGGGACGCAAAGGGGCCCGTATCCTGGCCATTTCTGCCAAGGACGGAAAGGAACTATCTGATATTCCACTTGAGTATCCTCCCGTTTTCGACGGCATGATCGCGGCAGGCGGTCGCCTGTTTGCCTCCCTGCAAGACGGCAGTATTGTCAGCTTAGCAGCAAAGTAATTATCGTACCA
>JBARRE010000395.1:0-3947 GCA_049644065.1 Sedimentisphaerales bacterium
GCTCTTACAGCGGCCGCCTGTTCGTTGCGGCTTTGACTGGATGAGCAGGAACTAACACCAACTGTGGCAACGGCGACAATTATCCAAGCTAGAAAAGTTCTACGCTGAATCGATTTCATAACTTGTCCTTTCCAATTCTACTCCTTCGCCCCGTGCTTGCGTAGAAGTTCGACGATTTCGGTGTGGCCTTTATCCTCGGCCACCTGCAGAGGGGTCCAGCCCCACCTGTCTTCGGCATTAACATTAGCACCTTTGGCTATGAGAAACTCGGCCATATCTCTATAATAATCATGTTGAGCCATATAGTGCAAAGGCGTCCAGTCCCACTCGTCTTTAGCGTTTACGTCTGCTCCCTCTTCAACAAGAAGCTCTACCATTTCTGTATTCCGTGACCAGGCGGCGTAGTACATAGGCGTATAATCCCAGCGAGCTCTCGCATTAATGTTTGCACCATTTTCGATAAGCAATGCTACAACATCCTTGTGCTTGCCCACCACAGCCGCATGCAGCGGTGTAAAGTTCTGATTGTCCTTTGCGTTGACATCGGCTCCTCTGGCGATAAGAAACTCAACCACTTGCCGGTGGCCTCGTCTTGCCGTATAATGCAATGGCGTAGCTCCAAAGGAATCTACTGTGTTAACATCAATACCTTTCTCGATATAATTTCTTACTTTGTCAAAGTCTCCTTGATAAGCAGACAGGTGGATGGAAACAACATTGACACCCTCAGCAATGAGCAACTCAAGAATAGTGCTATTGTACTTACCTAAAGCAACATGTCCGGGAGTATTCCCATCGTTATCCTTAACATTTACATCAGCACCTTTAGTGATAAGCAGTTCGACAATATCCTTGTGGCCATATTCAACCGCATAGTGCAAGAGAGTCCTGCCCGATGCATCTCTTTCATCGATACCAGTGCCTTTTTGGATTATGTTCTCTACCATGGCTAAACCTCCAAAGCGAGCAGCTGCATGAATAGAAATATCAGCACCTTTTGTGACGAGCAGCTTTACAACCTCGCGGCGATTTTGACCTACAGCAATATCGACCGGCGTCTGGTCATCGTCATTCTTCACATGTATGTCTGCACCTTTAGCGACCAGCAATTCGATAATGCCCGTACCGGGAGACCTGGATTTGGCTATAAAGTGCATCGGTGTGTTGCCGGCTGTGTCTTTTGCATTCACGTCTGCACCTGCCCCGATGAGCAGTTTTATTATATCTTTGGTAACACTCTCCGAGCCGGCCGCGTAATGAAGGGGGGTATCCCCGGCTGCATCTTTAGCGTTGACATCAGCCCCTTCAGATATAAGTAGTTGCGCGGTTCGCTCGTGAGTGTGCTCGACAGCGTGATGCAGAGGACTCTTGCCTTCTTCCCCGCTTGCGTTGACATTGGCATTTGTGGAAATGAGAAACTTCACTACGTTCTTCAAGCCGGACCGGGCTGCATAATGCAGGGCGGTGTTACCTGAGGCATCTGTTCCATCGACCTTCGCACCTTCTTCAATAAGGCCGTTCAGTTTGGTTATGTCCGCCATTCGAGCAGCTACGTGAAGTCGGTTAGATCGAGTTTCTTCCAGCGGCCAAATTCTGATAAACCGTCGAGGCAATTTGTCGGCTCTTGTTGGCATCATTTTGGTGAAAGACTCGATAGACGTACTGTCTTCTATTCCAATTAAACGGAAATGCTCCTTTGCTTGAGCCAAAGATTTTGAAGGACAATCCGCGTAAATCACATCTTGATAATAATCAACCAGTTGGTCGAAATTGGAAGTAAAGGCGAGCCAGACTTCTTGTAGGTTCACTTTGGCTGCGTAATCTCCGACCAAAGCAATGATAGCTGCTTGAGAGATCCGTTTACTGTCCTGGAGACTTTCTACAGGAAGGGTTTTAATATACAGCCAACGAATACCACCCTGCCAAGGAAGTTGCAAGGCATCAATAATCAGAACTGCTCCTTTTTTTGTATTAGCCACAACCGTGTATACGTTGCCAATCCAGTAATTGTCACTGTTTCTGATTACTAGGAAATTCAAAAAGCCAGGTGCCAACAAATGATCTGGTGCGTAGCGCTCAAATTCGTTCACTAAATTGGTACAATCTCCACTGACAAAACCACGCAGTAAACTTAAGGCATCCCTCGGCGATAGAATAAGAGAGTATTCTTGATCGTTTACGGAAAAGGGAATCTGTCTGCAGGAAAGAAACGGTACCACTTCTTTATAGCCCGATTTCGACTGAATATATACAGCTAAATTGTCAAGGTTATCGATGAGCTCTTTGACCGAAGGAGCACTCTGATAAAGTTCTGTCAACTTTTGTTCGAATTCATCTTTGGTGATGTTAACTGTTTCTCTAACGCAGGCTGGTAGTCGGCCACCGGCGAAGATCTGACCAACCACTAACTTTTACCTTGTCTTCGCTTTGTTGGTACTGTCCAGCCGGTTTTCGAGCTTGGTTGTTCTGTTCACTTTTTCGTTTGGCCTTGTTTGGCTGGTCCTTATTCGCACCCTCGGCAAGAAGCAGCTCGGCGACAAGCTTGTCTGCAGCACCATGTAATGGAGGATGGCTCTTGAATCCGGCCGTGATAAGCGTCAATGGCAAAACTATGCAGAACAGTTTTAGTGGTTTCACTTTGGATTACCTCCTATTCTTATGCCCAACAGGGGCATCGCTACTAAACAGCATTTATCTCAAATTCTCCATTTAAGACTTTCCAATCCGCACATTTGACTTCGCCCAGGGCAGGCTTTCTTGGTCAAGGTAGACTCTCCACAGAGACAAGCCTTAGCAATCTGATCTGTATATTAGATTAGCCACCATATCTGCTACGTCAAGGGAAAATGGACTATTACAGAAAGAAACAAAACACCCAATATAGTCCAAAGAGCTGGTAGAGCTTGAGAGAGTTATCAACTCTTTGTTTTTTGAACACGTCCATTGAATCCGTTGGCAAATTTTTGCATCTTCATAAGCAACTGTAATTAAGGCACTTATGAGATGCGTATTTTTCAAAAATTGGCAGATAAGGGGTTGTATAGTTGTATTTCGGTTGTACAGATTTTCTCGTGAAAATGGTGCTGTTTTTGGGGTGCCATGTCACTCTTCCACCGCTTCCGCTTGTGGCAGTTTTGCTCGCCATTGTTCGGCCTTTTCCGGCTTGCGGACTCACGGGGGATACTTCATACGCTTGAGCAGGTCTTGAAACCGCGGGTCTGAGCGGAGGCTGTCCCAATCCGGGTCCCTGAGATGGACCAGCCGGGAGTCGCGCTCCTCGTAGGCTCTTTGGAGCCAATGTAAGGTCTGGTCTTTATCGTCGGTGTCGGTATACAGCCGGGCAATCTCGTAAGGCGGGACGTATCTCTGCTTCGATCGCGCCGCCAGTTCTTCGGCGGCAAGTCGCATGGCACCTGGATAGCCCGACTCCGCGTAGCCCCGTTCCATGGCTTCCATGACTTTTTGGTCCTCCCGTAAAGAGAACGCCTTCTTGGCCTCTCGGAAGGCTTCCTCATACAGGTTCTTGTACCGGTAGAGCCTCCAAAGTCCTTGCCGCGCTGGGTAGAAGTTGGGGTTCATTTCGAGCGGTTTCTGGAGTTGCTCAATCGCTTCGTCATAGCGGTGTGCGACAGCCAAGAGCCACCCGCCGACCGCGATGCCTACGAGGTTGAGCGGGTCTAGTTCCTCGGCTCGCTTGCTCTCGGCCATCGCTTCATTCGGACGTCCCATGTTGGTTAAATAGAAGGAGTAAGTGTGCCGTACTTCCGGTAAGTTGGGGTTCAGTTCGATGGCCCGTTTGAACTCCCTTTCCGCAGCCGGCCAGTCCCAATCGTAGTAGAAACTGTACCCGGCCAACGCGAGATGAGCTTCGGCCAGCGTATCGTCTAACTCGATGGCTTTCAACGCTGCCTCCTTCGCTTTGGGCCAGGCCTCTCTGGGACGCATAT
>JBARRE010000396.1:0-7270 GCA_049644065.1 Sedimentisphaerales bacterium
GGGTATACAAACGAGAACAACGTGTTTCATGATAATGATGGTTCTGGTGATGGTTGGTTTTTCGAAGGAGCAATTGACGAACTCTGGATTCTCAATGATGCACTGACACCAACCGAGTTGGGTGCTATCATGGGTAAGGTATGGCCGTACTCCTATGGCCCCGATCCCGCTGATGGGAGCTTGCACGAGGATACATGGGTGAGCCTCTCCTGGAAGCCGGGAGACCTTGCCGTCTCACACGATATGTATCTGGGTGATAATCATAGCGACGTCAACGAAGCCACCCGAGATTCAGACGTGTTCCGGGTCAACCAGACCGACACGTTTTTAGTCGCAGGTTTTCCCGGATACCCGTATCCGGATGGTCTTGTTCCCGGCACGACTTACTACTGGCGGATAGACGAGGTCAATGAAGCCGAGCCGAACAGTCCATGGAAGGGCGATGTCTGGAGCTTCTCGATTCCACCCAAAACTGCGTATTATCCCGATCCGGCCGACGGCGCCGAATTTGTCAACCTGAATGTACAGCTTAGATGGACGGCAGGTTTCGGCACAAAATTGCACTATATAGTCTTCGGCGAAGATTTCGACGAGGTGAGCAATGCTGCCGTGGGTGTTCCTAACGGTATCGCGAATTACACTCCCGGCCCGCTTAAACTGGCCAAGACTTACTATTGGCGTGTAGATGAGTTCGACGGCGTCGAGACGCATAAAGGCGAAGTCTGGAGCTTTACTACCGAGGGCGCCGTCAGCGGCCCGAATCCGGCTGATGGTGCCGTGGATATAATGCCATCAGTGATTCTTAGCTGGGATGCCGGAGCCGTCGCTGTTTCACACGAGGTGTACTTCGGCACGGACGCGGACGCTGTAAAGAATGCTACGACAGCCTCGCCCGAGTACAAGGGAGCCAAAGCCCTTGGTGAGGAGAGCTACGATCCCGGCATTCTTACATTGAATACTGCGTACTTCTGGCGGATCGATGAGGTCAACGGCGTCAATCCCGATAGCCCCTGGGCAGGCAACGTCTGGAGCTTTACGACGGGCGATTTCTATGTCATAGACGATTTCGAGATCTACGATGCCAACGACAACCAGATATGGTTCTCCTGGCACGATGGGCTTGGCGCCGGCGCGCCGGGTACTCCCGGTTACGTTCCTGGTAACGGCACCGGCTCGGCTGTCGGCGATGAAACCACTGCTTCTTATACCGAGGAAACTATCATCCACGGCGGCCAACAGTCAATGCCGCTTGCGTACGACAACAATAAGCAGGGTTACTCGAAGTATTCGGAAGTGGAGTTGACGTTAAATGCCGTACGCGACTGGACTGCAGAAGGTGTTGCGGAATTGTCGATTTGGTTCAGAGGCAATCCGGCATCCGTCGGCAGCTTCGTAGAGGGCCCGGTCGGCACTTACACGATGACCGCCTCCGGCGCGGATATCTGGAACACGGCAGATGAATTCCACTTTGCATCGAAGATACTGACCGGTCCCGGCTCGATTGTAGCAAGAGTCGAGAGCGTTGAGCAGACCGACAACTGGGCAAAAGCCGGCGTGATGATCCGCGAGACGCTCGATGCCGGCTCGAAGTTCGCTGCGGTTTATATTACGCCCACCAACGCGGACGGCACTGCTACAAACGGATGCAGATTCCAGGCCCGGATTGATACGGATGCGAGTGCCGACAGTGACAGTGGTGTAGCGACAACCGAGCAAACAGCGATCGTTGCTCCATACTGGGTGAAACTGGAGCGTGATGTTGGTGGCAACTTCAGAGGCTACTACTCCAGTAACGGATCCACATGGCAGTCAATGTCATGGAATCCGCAGAGCATCTCGATGAGTTCGAATGTTTATGTGGGTCTGGCACTGACCAGCCACAACGCCGCTGCAACATGTGAGGCCAAATTCTCCGGCGTTCAGATTACCGGCACGGTCGGGCCACAGTGGGCGAACCAGGATATCGGCATCGAGAGTAACGCTGCTGAGCCGCTGTATGTGGCCGTCTCTAATAGTGCTGGCACACCCGCAGTAGTAGTTCATGATGATCCGTCCGCGACAACGATAGATACTTGGACAGAGTGGGTCATCCCGCTTCAGGCTTTTGCCGATCAGGGCGTTGCTCTGACCAACGTTGACAGGATCGCGATTGGCCTGGGCACTAAAGGCAATATGACGATCCCCGGTGGTTCGGGCAAAATGTACATCGATGATATCCGACTTTCCCGACCACGGCCGGAACCGGATCAGCAACCATAAGATTTGATCTAGCTTGTAACCACTTAACGTTAGTTCGGGGCCTATACTTGTCGATTCGGTATGGGCCCCTGTTGTTTTAAAACAACAGGAGGATTTTATAGCAACTGGTTAACAATCGGGAAAAGGAGGAATTAAAGATTACAGAACATTTTTACCTCAAAGACTAAAAACAGCCACACATTGATGGTGACAGGATAATTATTGACATTTACTATTTCAAGCTTGGTTGATGAGTAAATTCTGTGACCTGTGGCTCCCTTCGGCTGGGCTCACCGCCTGCCGGATTGTGTTGTATTAACCGAATCAACCGTTACTTGCTGCCGGTCGGCCAGGTTAAGTGTTTCATTTCGAGCTGCAAGCCGACCGTTGAAATCACCAACAACGAACAAGGCCTGGCCGCCTGTGGGAGATAATTGTCGAGAGCGAAAAGCCACCCGGTCGGCGGCGACGTAAATAGTCCCGTTTGCCGGAATGACAGTGCCGCCGCGGAATGTGAATAGATGGATATCCGAATCCTGCCCACGACTTAGTGTCCAGCCGGAAATATCTACTGCAAAACCATTGGGATTTCGCAGTTGGATGTACTGCTCATCCAGGTTACCGCCCGTAGGATAAGTTTCAATTGTCCCGAAATTAATAACCGTACCTGCCGGTTGGGCATTGGGTATTTCACGGGCCCCGGAGGCCAGGCCGTTGTATAGTTGACGCCGGCGCTCGGGCAGGTAGAAGTACTTCAGCTCTTCGACGGCTTCGGTCAACGATTGGGGGAAATTAGGGGCCGTCGAACCGTTGCCCCAGGCATGTGAATTCCATTTGGCGGCATCTAAGGCCGCATCCTCGTAAAGTAGAGACGCCAGCATATCGATACGCGGCTCGTAATATAGTTCTTCCTCCGGCGTGTTCGGTGCTTTTAGAAGCTCATCCATAAGCGTTCTTACGCGGCGCACATACATCTGTCGCATTTCCGAGGTGCCAAAAATGGCAGACGGCAGACGGTTGTTTTGGCCGACAAACAGACTCGTATTTGGAACAAGGTTTTCATTCCAGTAAGTCTCCGAGGAATTCCACACTCGTCCGAAGCTCAAGTCTACATCCCACGGCCACATCTGCCACTCATTATTGAGGCCCGTATCACGATAAAAGTAGTAGTTTTTGTGGCAGCAGTCGACGTCGCCCGTGATTGCGCGTGCAGCCAGGAAGTTGACGACCTGCGCGACGTCCACATTATCATAGAGATATCGGCGGCGATTTTCACCCGAGAGGCTGATACCGTCGAAGAGCGCCGACAAATCGGTGTTGTCTTCATACTTGCGCGTCTTCTTTTCGGCGCCGCTATTGGTGTGACTGGAACTGGTAAATGTGTTGTACATCTTGTAGAGGGCCCCCTCGATATTCAAGCCCATCCGAAACAGCCAGTCTTCATCGCCGTTCTCCATCACATGGGCTGTGCCCCAAAAGGCCCCGTTTTGCTGGACCCGTACCGGAAAAACCCAGTGGTAGGGACAATCCGCATCCCGATAGGTATCATAAGCCAGCATGTTACGCATCTGCGCCTTGTCAGGATAGGTCGTCATCAGGTTGATATCGTCGGCGCGCGGCTGTCCCTGGGCCCATTTGAAGTTATGGCCGGGGTGGAAATCGATGTCGTAACTCTTCTTTGGAAAACCCCGGCTGGATTGACCATGAATATTGATCCAGAGATTGTCGTAGAACTGCCCATCGTAAAATAGCGAGCAGCGGGTTCCGGCATCGGTGTTGGCACGTTGAGGTTCCAAAATGAACCAATGCAGCACCGGCAGCGGATTAGTCAAGCTCGGGTCTTCCACTATGGTTCCGCAATACTTCGGGGAATTCAGCAGATCGATGTGAGTTGGGAATCGCGACTCGCGTCCGGTTGTATCTGTAGCCGTAATGTACCAGCGGACCATCTGTCCGGCATCAAACCCGGTAGCGGGGATTCGCCCCCCGTAGATCCCGTCTCCGTAGTTACCGTCGCCGCTCATGCCGTCATCCAGTAACGGTACGGTCACTTCCCAGCCAAACATCACATGATGGTGCAGCATGACGGTATCAACCGGATCGAAGGACCGCTCGATCCGGGCCGTGATTTGCAGGTCCTCGTTTTCGGTGGGTATGCTCGGATCGTGGTCCGTATCGGAAATGATCGGCCCTAAAACATCTACCCCGGCGTTGTTCGGTATTCCAGGTGTCGGTATCGGGTAATACCGGCATAACGATTCGTCTGCCGTAGTGACTGTAGCCAGCAACTCGGGAAGCATCAGCAGGCTCGAACTATTCGTCTGAGAGTTCAGCCCCTGCACGGCCAACAGGTTTGTCCCCACATGGAGAAAGTCGAATTGCGGGACAGAAAAATCAACCGGATTAACAGCGATGCTGTCGGACCGATTGGACGATGCCGCAGAGTTCCACCTCTCTTCGCCCGGGGCCGGGGCATTGAACCGCGCCACCTCGTGCCCGTTGATATAGGCAATCATCCCGTCGGCAAAACTCATGCGCAAGGTCAAGGCTTGAATCGCCGAGGGATCTTCTACCGTAAAGGGCACGCGGATATACACCGTAGTATTGCTGTTTCGCATCGTCGAGACATCCAAACCGATCAGTCCCTGGTAGTTATAACCGACACCGGTTGTGCCAGCCTGCCATGATAAATCATCCAGGTCTTCCTGTGCCCAGGGACGCAGCGTCTCCGATTGCCGCGGATTCGGTTCCAGTGCACTGTTACGGGGCACCAGGGCCCTGGCCGGCGCCCCGGGCATTAAGAACACTGTTTCTGCCGTACTGCCGATGGGGCCGTAAGAAACATCGGGGGCTTGTCTCGGATAGGTCGGAAAGAACTCCGAAACCACGGTCCTGCCGTCCGGATGGACCAATCCCAGATATTCGCCGCTTCCACTTAGCTTAAAATTCGTATGCAATATCCCCAGGGGATCTCTCCGATTCTTTCCGGATGCAAAAACAACCAAATAAGCATCGGGCCCGATCATTACCTCCGGAAACGCCCATTGCGTCAGGTCATTGTCATCATCCGTCAGATACCACCGGTCCAAATTGACCGTATCCGTCCCGGCATTGTAGATCTCGATCCAGTCCATTTCATCCCGATCCTCGTCATCCAAGCCGGTATCGTTTACGGCCATGAACTCGTTTATCCGGATTAGCTCCTGTGCCCGGACCGCAGTAGAAGTATTGAGGGTGAGATTGAATACGACAAGAAAAGCAAGAATCCACGAATATCTCATATGAGTAGTAACCCTTCTCGTTCAGACCAGCAAACCATAAAGCACCGCTGTCAACAGCCGAGGAGCTTTATAACGACATAAGTTATTATAACATATTATGCGATATTTCACAATAGCATCCCCAATAATGGCGCCCTGTTTGTTTCCGGCTGCGCCGGGTCAGGTCCTTTAGCCTCAAATCCGGAATTCCTTTTTTTCTCCTCTATTTGACGTTGCGAGTTTATAATGTTATGCAAACAGGCTGAGTTACCGGTGATTCCAGCGGAATTGTCGCCGTAGCCCGGTATCATCGGAGGTGCAGCAGAAAGAAGCGCCACCTGGAAGTAAAACGGTAATTTTGGCTGAAGACAGGAAAAAAGTAATGAAAAAAACGGTTTTATTATCATTAATTTGCTTGGTCATAGTACAGGAACAAACAAGAGCCGACCGGTTCCCAGCGGCCTTTGGGCAAGGCGGACAGATTAAGATGCTCTACGACCGCAGGCAGAGACCTCAGTCAGTCTATCTCAATAACAAAGTTCATATTGTTTTTAATGCCGGGGGACAAATCGGGGCTCGGCCTAAGGCCCCGACCAAACCGATGGCCGTAACTTATGATCCGTCTACCCGGGAATTCTCCGAAATAGTGACGCTCGGCCCCGGGAAAAAAGACCATCACTACGGCCCCGTTATATGGGCTGATGAAAATGATTATTTGCACGTTCTTTTCGGCTGCCACAGGACCCCGGGCACACACCTGATTTCCAAACAACCCGGTAGTATTGGAACCAGCCTGGATTCCTGGGATACGGGGGCGCAAATCGCTCCCGGAATATCCTACCCCACAATTTTCAGTATACACGACAACAATGAATTGATTTATTACCGTACAGCGGGGCACATCAGTTCCTGGACATACCGTATTACAGGCGACAATGGAAAAACATGGATCGGGCCTGCAAATGATGTAACTGATATGGATATTAAGGGCAGGTTCGAATGGTCATCATACCAATGCACATTGCCAGGTCAAGACGGCCGGTTCCTCCACGTTGTTTTTATCGCCTACGACGACAACAGGGAAGATGATCCCCGGAGATATTACAATCCGCGATACAAACACCAAGTCAGCAATGATTGGAAGTATAATCTTTACTACGTCAGGATCGATCTGCAAACGCACGATGTGACCAACTTCGACAGCGAAAGCATGAAAACGCCCATCGATATCGACCAGGCCGATGCAAAATGCAGGATTTGGGATACGAAATGGCGCGGTGCCGGCGTGCCGCCCACCATAGCTCTCGACGAAAATGGAGATCCCGCTTTTCTGCACGTACTTTCAGAAGAAACAACTGAGAGCCATAACTACTATTTCGTCCGCCGGGCAAACGGAAAATGGAAGAAAACACCCATTACACATTCCAGCCATCAGTGGAATAGCTGCCATTTAACCAGAGACGATGACGGCACATTGCACGCCTATCTGATCGTCGACGATGGGTACCTCGATACGGGCGGTTATATGGACAGCTATGGAGGAGGGACTGTAGAGGAATGGGTCTCTGCCGATAAGGGAAACACATGGAAGAAGCACCGGGACCTGACACCCGAGAAGTCCCTATATCCCGGTTGGAAATACAATAACATTCAGCCGGTAACAAAACCCGATGGAAGCATTGCCGATGGGATGCTCCTTTTTTACGGCTGGAAGGATAAGGATGCTCCTGAAGCTAAAGCATTCCTGCTGCATGAGGAATAAATAAAGGACA
>JBARRE010000397.1:0-2035 GCA_049644065.1 Sedimentisphaerales bacterium
GAAACATATTATGGCTATAGATCGTCGTACTTTTCTCAAAAGCTCAGTAGCGTCCGGGTTGGCCCTTTCGGTTCCGAATATAATCAGGGCTGGCAGCGGCAAAACTTATCGCACTGCTCTTATCGGCAGCGGCTGGTGGGGCATGAATATCACCGGAGAAGCGATTAAGTCCGGCCGGTGCAAAATCGTCGCTATGTGCGACGTTGACCAGCGGCAGTTGGATCCTGCGGCCGCGAAGGTGGAAAAGCTTACTGGCGATAAACCCAAAAAGTACAAGGATTACCGCGAGCTGCTTGAGAAGGAAAAGCCGGATATTGCCATCGTGGGCACGCCGGACCATTGGCATGCACTGCCGACTATCGCTGCGGTCAAGGCCGGGGCTCACGTTTACGTGGAAAAGCCCATCAGCCATACGATTATGGAGGGCAGGGCGATGGTTAACGCCGCTCGCGCTGCGAACCGGGTCGTCCAGGTCGGCACGCATCGGCGGATATCACCTCATAACGTCTCCGGCATGAAATTCCTCAGAGATGGCGGGGCGGGAAAAATCGGCATGGTCCGTGCGTTTGTCCTCTCCGGAGGCGGCCCCGAAAGACCGACACCGAACGAAGAACCTCCCGCGAGTTTGGACTGGGATATGTGGTGCGGACCCGGGCCGCTGCGTCCGTACAACAGGAAAATCCATCCGAGGGGCTTTAGGCAATTCCTCGATTATGGTAACGGCACGCTCGGCGACTGGGGCGTGCACTGGGTGGACCAGATCCTCTGGATTATGGAAGAGAAATGGCCCGAAACTGTTTACTCCTCAGGCGGACGGCCAATCAAGGGCCCGCCGGTCTTCACTAAAGAGGAGCAAACCACCGATTCGCCGGACCACCTGCTCACGACATATAAGTTCGATGATTTTACCGCTTTCTGGGAGCATCGCCAGTTCGCCGGCAATCCGGCCGAGAAAACAGAGAGGGTCGGCTGCTTTTTCTACGGTACTAAAGGAACGTTCCACATGGGCTGGCAGAATGGCTGGACGTTCTTCCCGACCGGTAGGGGCCAGAAGGAGATTCACGAAGAGCCGCAGCTCAATGAGCCGGATCAGCAGAATATCAGGGGGCTGTGGGTCGACTTTCTGAATTGCATCGAGACCGGCAGGCGGCCCGTTTGCGATATCGAGCTGATCCACCGCTCGACGAATATGAGCCTGCTCGGCATGCTTTCGTACAAGATCGGCCGGAGCGTTCAATGGGACGGCGAGAAGGAAAGAGTCGTCGGTGACCCCGATGCGAACAAGCTGCTCCGCCGCGAATACCGAAAACCGTGGGTCTATCCGGAGGCATAATTATACAGCCTGGCGTTTTAAGACCGCCCGGAACCAAACTTTTCTTGTGATATGACGTAGTAAGTGATATAATATGGCTTCGGATTGCGGGTAGTAATTGAGAATCGGCAAGCGGATTTGAAAAGTGAATACGGGGGCGAATGGCTTCGACCGGATGGCGGAGAGCCAAGTCGCATGCCCAGGACGCCGGTTGGCCTGGCTAAAAATCCGGTAACTAATTTTTAATTGGCAACTCTCAGTTGCGCATGGCTGCTTAAATAGCGGCCCGTCCTGCCTGATTTTGCCTGTGGGTTGGGTAAGGGCGTCAAACAGCAGGCTGGCTGAGCCGGTTTTTCGGGCCGGTAAGGTGAGAACTCTCCGAAATAGCCGAGTTAAGTGCCTGTCGTTTGGCGCTTAGTGAGGCGAAAAAACAATCAAGCGACTAAGCATGTAGAAGCTTGTCTTGAAGCATCTCGGGACGGGGGTTCGAATCCCCCCGCCTCCATTCTGTCTATTTTCGCTATTTTTTGGTATTGTCCCACAAGCTGTGGGAAAACAGTATCGTGTTAGAATGCGTTTATCGCATTAGGGCTACAAGCAGCTAATAAAGCGGCTCCGAGAGTCTCCCAGAGCCGCACTGCTGTATAGCACCGACACGGCGCTCAGGTCGCACGCCTGCGTTGCCCTATCCTCCGTGCCGGCAAGGAGATAGTAAAATTATTG
>JBARRE010000398.1:0-3354 GCA_049644065.1 Sedimentisphaerales bacterium
CCGATAAGCCGCAGGACCAGGCTCAATCAGAAGTCATTTATGATCCTAATATTCCGGTACAACAGCCTAAATCGGCCGAAAAACACCAGCTTCGCCAGAGTTCACGTTGGGGAGTTACAGTAATCCGCGGCCGCGAGTCTAAAATTGAGGAATTCGAAACTTCGGAAAATGATCCTAACTGGACTGCTCCAAAAAAATAAAAATATAAGTTCCTTTCGCCTACAGACGATATATACTAATACGTGTTTAGAAGGTTAGTTACGGTCTGTCTGTGAAAGGGTATGGCATGAAGTCACAAGTTGTAAGACCAGGGACTTGGGTCCACACGATTGGGTTTGTTCTTTTCGTTATATGTATAGGCGGCATTGTGCAATCAATCGCTGTCGGGGCAAATTCAGATAACATTGGCGTCAATCCGGAAGTTATCACGTTCATTGTTGGCGAGTCTACAATTGTCAGGGCCCCGTGGCCGACAACCCGCGTGGCTGTTACGGATCCGACAATTGCCAACGTGGAGGTTCTGACGCCGGAGCAGGTTTTGCTTCAGGGCATAAAGGTCGGCTCGACGGACCTGATTGTCTGGAGCGAGGACGAAAGACAGGTCCAGCAGTGGAAAGTCCAGGTAAGGCTGGACACTGCGCGCTTTAAGGAAACGCTGGATGGACTGTTCCCGGATTCTTCGCTTCAAGTCAGCGATTTCGGGGAAACTCTGATTGTAAAAGGATTGCTCCGAAACGCAGATCAAGCAGTCCAGCTCCATGATTACCTGGATAAAACCGGAACGACATACGTGGATATGACAAGCGTGGCCGGTGCACAACAGGTTCAAATAGAAATTCGTCTCGCAGAGGTTAGCCGGCAGGCGCTGCGGGCATTGGGCTTCAATGCTTTTCATACGGACGATGATTATTTCGGCGCTATGCGTATTGGTTCTATCTTTCCGGTTAGCATTGGTCCTGCTGCTGGTCAGGTCGCGGGAGATACTACAAGTTTTGTTTTTAACCAGGTCCCAACGGCAGGCTCGCTCGTAACAATATTCGGCGGCTTTCCAAGGGCCGATTTTGAGTTTTTTCTCCAGGCACTTGCTGAAAATCAATATTTGAAACTTTTGGCCAATCCGACGCTTGTGGCTCTAAACGGCGAAGAGGCCAGTTTTCTGGCCGGCGGAGAGTTTCCAATTCCGGTACCACAGAGCAGTGGAGCAGGAGGAGGAGGCACAATTACAATACAGTACAAGGAATACGGTGTTCGCGTATCATTTCGCCCGACCGTTCTTGGTGATGGTTCGATTCGGTTGTTTGTGGCCCCGGAAGTCAGTGAGCGGTCGAGTGTTGAAGCGGTTATGATTCAGGGCTCCATTATTCCAACCTTAATAACAAGGAAAGCGGAGACCACGCTGGAACTTCAAAGTGGACAGACCTTTGCCATGGCGGGCTTGCTTCAAAACAAAACCGAGGCGGTAAACTCACGCATTCCGGGCCTTGGTGATTTGCCTGTGCTCGGCCCGCTGTTTCGCTCTGTACGTTACCAAAATAATGAGACAGAATTGGTTATCCTGGTAACAGCATCACTGGTAGAACCTATGTCTCTTGACGGAGCTCCGCCTCTTCCGGGATTCCTGCATTCAGATCCCAATGACTGGGAGTTCTATCTCGAGGGCCGACTCGAAGGCAAGGAGCCGGCAAAGATCGACTCGCGTGACGCCGAATGGTTAAAGCAGATGAATCTTGATCGTCTGATGGGCCCGGGCGCCTGGGATTCCTATAACAAACCGATTTCTTCGAGCCAGGCCGGCCCGGCATCTAATCCGGCTACCGAAGCTGTGGAAACACAAAATCAGCAGGAAAATGGAAAAGAGGAAAGCTGAAAATAAATGGAATATGGCTATGATGGATATTAGACCTGCATTTGTTGCAGAATCTTTTCATCTGTAGAAGGCAAAGGAATGAAGAAGTGAAATCAAACGTGGCATCAGAATATAACATATTGTTGGTAACCAGGGATGAGGCCACGGTGGAGAAGATAAAGTCGGCCCTGGATGAAAGCGACCTCCTGCACCTGGCTGGTGTCTGTAAAGAAGTGTCGGAGTTGAGGAGTCACTTATCGAATAAAAAAGTGCAGGCGGTTGTGGTTGATATCGATCCGGATCCTTCAAAAGTTCTGTATGATTTGGCCGCGATCTTGACTGCGTACCCGGAAATATATGTCGTAGTGATTTGCAGCCATTTTACCAAGAAACTGGCTCTCCAGGCCATGCAAGCAAGAGTAAGACATTTCTTAGAGAAGAAAACCATTGCATCTGAGCTTACTAAAGAACTTCAGCAACTCATCCACGGAGGAGCGAAAAAAGAGGCTGGATTAGGCTCAACAGTCATATCGATATTTTCTGCCGGCGGGGGCTGCGGCGCCACTACGGTTGCGGTCAATCTTGCCAATGAACTTCGGCTGTTGTCATCCAAACCGGTTTTAGTGATCGATTTGGATAGTTACTATGGAACTGTCTCGACGTATCTGGGGATCAAGAGTCAGTTTGGCATCGCAGATGTTTTAACTCGCAAGGGTTTGATAGACCAGTATTTGATACAATCAAGCGCCTATAGTTACATGGAAAATCTTCATGTTCTTCCGAGCCCTGCCAGCATTGAGTCCCCAAGAGCCAAGTCGCTTCAGTTCGAAAATCTACCCCGTGTCCTTGAAGCATGTAGAGAAGTTTACCGGTACACTGTAATCGATGCTCCTCGTATGCCGGAAGGCGATGTCGCAAAGTTGTCCGGTTTGAGTGATGTTGTGCTGGTTGTATTTCAACTTACGGTCAAGGATGTGAATTTTGCCCGATCCATGGTTTTATCTTTGACTAAATCCGGGATTGCAAGCGAGAAAATAATATCTTTGGCAAATCGGGTCAAGACGCGAGGGCCGTTAGTCAGATTGGAAGATGGTAAGAAGGCGGTAGGGGCAAAGTCTTGCCATACCATTCGGAGCGATTGGCGTAAGGCAATGAAGTCAGTTAATAGTGCTCGGCCTTTAGCCCATGTTGTTCAAAAATCAGGTTTACGTAGCGATTTTCGAAAACTTGCGGCCAAAGTATGTACTTATGGAGTTAATGGTAGCAGTAAAATCTAAGGGTGATTAAGAATGATTGAAAAACAGGAACAGATATCTGAATCAGAAAACGATGGCCGTAGCGAAAACGAAAACGTGGCTTTACAGAAAATTAAGGAGGAGATACATCGGAAGTTGCTGGAGGTATTAGATCTAAATGAGGCTCGAAAAATACCCATCGAGCAGTTACATCAGGAATGCAGCAACAGGGTGGACGCATTACTGTCTGCACGACAATATCCACTATCAGGT
>JBARRE010000399.1:0-7449 GCA_049644065.1 Sedimentisphaerales bacterium
GCAGTTAAATGCGCTCTGTCCCAATAACGCTTCGGCAATAACTTCGTCGTGACTGCCCGCAAAATCGAAATCCATGGCGAAGGTTACATCCAGCGAATCGATATCGAGATGGTTGACGCTCAACATATACGGCATCAGATCGAGCACCAGTTTGTCCTGAGCATAAGCCATTTCAAAATCCGAGGGATTGGCTACCCCGGAGGCGATACGGTCCATTTCGAGACTGATCCACCGGTATTGGCCGAGGTTTCGGTCTTCTTCCAGGCAGTATTCGTTATTGCCCCGGCGATAAAAACAGCCCATCGACGGATATTGCTTCTGTATCCGCTCGAAAAAGGCCAGAATCGTATCGCGCTCGGTCGGCAGATCTAACTCGGTATTAATATACATATCGAGATAGAAGTCATCGCAAAGCGAACTATATGTATTCAACGTCATAGTAAAACGACCCTCCAAAGCAGGCTTAGGACATATTTTTCCAGGGCTCTACTAAAAAGGTTTCAATTTCATAGGCCGTATAGCCGACCAATTAGATATTATACTTTCAAATACTCGTTTTGCCAGATAATTTTATTAAACCTTATAGCTTTCGGGCAACTTAATTTCCGTAGCTATCGCTCCAATTGTACTAAGGATTGCAAAAATGAACATTCGCCAGATAGAACTTGCCACGATCCCGCCGTTGTAGCTCAATAAAACTGAAATTCCGGCATAAATTGCTCCGGCCAGCACGCCGCAGGCAGTCGCTGTGACGATCCGTTTGCCTAATGCTGCCCCGCCGCAGCCCAAAGTTACCGCCGCACCGCAAATCAATGTCGCCAAAATCACCAGCCACCAGATATCCCGCAGACCGGGCAGCTCGCTTAAGTTCCGAAGATAAATAAAATCTGCCAGCCCCAATATTCCCGCCGTGGCAAGGGCACACAGACCCACGTGCCAATATCGCGGCTTCTTTAATGCACGCGCTTCGGCCCGCTTGCGCATTCTACGCCGGATCGTCAGCGGCCAGTTGTAGAACAGGCAAAAAACCCAATGCTCCAGCAGAGCTCCGCCCTCGCCAAATACCGGAACTACGTGCACGCCCTCGGTGGCCCAGTGACCCGCCATAAATCTTGCCAGCACGGGGTAGTGATAGGTCATTTGGATCGGGAAAGCGAGATAGCCGACGTACTTGAAAAATCCCAGAAACACCGCGATGTTGTAGTCCTTGAAATTGCGTTCCTTGATTACCAGGTACAGCACGTAGAGCCCGCGGGTCAGCGAGCCCGGCGAAATCGGCACGACTTGGAACAAGCCGATGATCCCCAGTCCGATCGCCCATGCGCCAGGCTCATCCCGGTGCGTAAGATAATAGATCGCCGCAATAGCAACAGAGACTATTTGTGTCACCGGCAACGTGCAAACGTGCACGGCCAGGCTCTTGAGGTACTTTTGTATGAACGGCTCGTTGATTTGCGAAATAATCACCTGGGCATCCTCATCGCTGAGCATATGCTTGCTCTGTCCCTCGCTCATCATATCCCGCAGCCACTGCTCGCGCAGCTCGGCGTTGAAATAGAGTCGAACCGGTCGAACAAAGTAGTAGGCCAGACGCTCTTTTGCATACTTCCTGTCCGTCAGAATTCTATGCAGTCCAGCCGGCAGGACCGACAGCGGCAAATGACACAAGAAGCACAAGACTCCTGCCGCCGCCTTCGGCGCTTTCTCGGCATCGACTCGCCCGGCCCTGTGCCAGACGATTACCTTCTCGGCGATTCTACCTTTAACCGCGCGCTTAAAATAATCCCAGTTCGTAAGCATTGCCGCATAGTGTTTACGCCGGTCCGCTCGTCCCCAGATCCGCCGGATGAACTTGCCCAGAAACGGTATCAATCCGATAACAAAGAACAGCAGCGTCAAAATCCTGCTGTTACGAAATTTCTGCTCGTGCTGCTCATCCACCAGGTTCCGCACCTTCCATCCGGTGACCGCACTGTCCAGCATCGTCGACCACAGCTTTTTGCTGTAGAGCAGGCGTATATGGTTGTGAGTAATGTCCGGCACTGAGTCCCGATATATTTGTTCGGAGGCTTTCAAATCCTCAAGCATCTCGGGCATGTCGGCAAACTCCTCGCCGTGTGCCTGCATGAAAGCTTCTAACTTAGAAATATTGCCCCGGTCGAACTGCACGAGCGAGCCTCGCATCAGCCCTTTGAATATCAGCTTGAAATCGCCCGGGCTCATCGGTAAAAAAGGCAGCAGCGCCAGCCCGGCACGAAAATCCACTGCCACCAATCCGCCGGACGGATCGTCATCCGTTCCCTGCCGCTTCAGCGCGTTCGGCTGACTCTTACACGTCGACCACTCATACTGCCTGGCAAACTCATACGCTCCCATATCATGCAGAAGTCCGACAAATTCCCTCATAAACTTACGCTTCGCACGATATTCCGGCGAGCCGACCTGTTGCTCATCGACCGCCTTACCTCGCTGCCATTGTTTTAGTAAATCCAGTCGGTCGTCAACTTCCAGCCGCCACGTCCGCCCCTCGACCCACTCCCGCAACTCTCCGCAGCTTCCCTGCTTATCGTCCACAAATGTGCCATAAATATCCACAACGGCATTTTCATCGCCAAATCGAATTTTTGCTCCCTGCCGGATGAGTTTCTGCCATAGCGCCCCGGCCCGTGCCGCCACCGGGTTGACCTGCAGTTGAAACGGCCCCTGGAACCCGATCCAGTACAGCAAATTGCGAAACAGCCGGGAAAATCCAGATGGCGGGATAAGAATCTTTATCGCATAGACTTTATCTATCTGGAGTCCGTCAATTGTTCCCTCAATCCCCGTCACTTTTACGCGGTACACCTGCCCGGCAAAGCCCCCGCCCACGAACTTCTCGACGACAAGATGCACCTTTGCCGTCTCGGCCCGGCCGAATACACTCACATCATAAGTCAGCTCCGTGCCCGCGTCATACCGGCTGATTCGCATCGGCCGATGCAGCTTGGCGGCGTGAAATCCGGCTTCAAGCTCCCGGCAAACCTCAACAGAATATTCTTTCGACATCCCTGCTTTCTAAACGAAAAATAACAAACTAAATAACAATAAAAACCCTGATGCAAATCTGCAACACAATCCACGCGAAGACGCCGGCCAGCAAATCGTCCGCGAGAATCCCCCACCCGGCCGGATACTTTTCGAGCTTGCGTATCGGCCAGGGCTTTTTTATATCGAATAACCTGAATAGCACAAAGCCCACAAACGCTGTTATCAGAATTTGCCGTGGCGTCGCTGTCCCCATTACCAGAAACGGGCTGAATAAAAACGTGACCGCCTGGCCTGCGAATTCGTCGGCGACAACTTCGCCGGGATCCTTTTTCCGTGTAGCGGCTATCGCTGCCGGGGCGAATTGTATGCAAACGAAGCTGCCCGCCAGCACTAAGGCCGCCATTACGTTAGTTATCAATGCCGGCGATGCTCCGGATTTGCCCATCAGGTAGAAAATAATCACAGGCGGCAGCGAGCCCCAAGTCCCCGGAGCAATCGGCAGCCGGCCGAGACCGAAACAAGATGTAAGCATTCTCTTCATATCCGCCGAAGGTTAACTGACCGAGAAGATTAAGTCAAAGACATTTAAGCTCGATTCTTGTCATTGCGAAGGAGCGCAGCGACTGTGGCAATCTCAAAGAAATAATCAATAATAATTTAAAAGGTTTTATTCCGGGAAATTTAGACATGCGAACTCGCCATGATACTTCTTTGCCGCTTCGTCGTAGGCTTTCGCCGCGTCGATTTCGTTTTTGAAGTAACCCAGATATATATTCTTTCTCTCGAACATTATCGATGCCGCCCATTTGCGAGTTTGCTTTTTCCAGGAAACACCTTTGTATTTAGAGCTGCATGGATTGGGAAATTTCTTCCTATTGTATAAGTTCTGTGCCCGCGTAGCGGCTCGCAAGTTTGTACTCCTGTTATCCATACCGTCGTTATTAATATGATCGACCACCATCCCTTCGGGTACTTTGAGAATCTCCTGGTGCATGTAAACAATTGTTCCTCTTTTTCTTTTTCCCCTTGCCGCATATCTTTGTGCGTGAAAGCAGTTTGATGCTTTTCTTGTAATCCATTCGTATCCTTTGAGCCGCTTATAGTCGGCAGGATCCACCTTTGCGTACTTCGGCTGCGCCATGCGAATCCGGCGAAAGGCGTAGCCGTAGCGCGCCCGGCGATATAATAGCACCGGCCAAACGACAAGGCCTTGAAGCCAATCGAAAATATGGCTTGCCAAAGAAGCGATTTTCTCCCCCGCTCTCCGCTGCGCGGAATGTAGAATTTAGAATTATGAATTTAAAATTGTGGTGTTCGTAGATGGCATAGTAAAGGCTTTGATAAGGCCAATCACGATTTTTGAACGTCAATTTTGTGTTGAATATTAATCCTGTGCCTTGAATTCTCCATTCTCGATTCTAAATTCTCAATTCTTGCCTTTTCGGCCGGGGGCCGAAAAGGCGCGCCCCCTATAATTGGACGTACCTGCGCTTTTGATGCGAAAATCTACAAAATTGTAGACACTATTTTCGCCGTAAGACCTTATCTGGTACGGGATAAAAATTTTTTTCAAATTTCCGATTTTTGTTTCCAACTACCATCGCTTTTGGTCGAAAATCCTGCAAAAATAGCGGAAGTATGTACTTAACGCACATTTTTTTGAAAATATAAAACTTTAATAGAAAATGTACTTGCAAGACGACATATAAATGATTACTATATAATTTAAAAGGCCGTATGGAGAGTCAGATTAGGAGAGATTATGAGAACACGTCTATTTTGTAAAATTTCTAAAGGTCAATTCAGTGGAGAAGTCGCTGTTCAGGGTAAATTATATAATTCCGAAGAGTTTTCTTTATTCGCACCGATAGAATGCGTGGAGTATAGCTCTGAACTCAATGAAGATTCTTATGTTGATGGTACTATATCTGTTGATGTATTAGAAAATAAAGATGATTTAGCATTAGTATCTTTGCCTCAACCTGCTTTTGAGAATGGACAGACTATTACCGTAAAAAAAGAACAGTTAAGTTCTTATTGAAATGATCTTATCAAATCAAGAGTTGCATAAAGCGATAAATGAGGGACGGCTCTTAATTGATCCAGAACCACAACCAAGAATTCCTTCTTTAGGCGTGGATTGTCCTTATGATACACATTCCGTAAATCTGAAATTAGGAGATGAAATTCTTGTACCTAAAGAAAGCAAATATTGTATTGATTTAAGTAAAACTGGTTCATTACCAGAAGCAATAAAAGCTAATTCAGATACTTTTAAAATTACAAAAGAACAACCATATCATTTAGAACCACACAAATTTATTCTTGCAAGTACATTAGAAAAAATTAGCCTGCCTACTAAAGAACGTCCATACTTAGCCGCTCGAATAGAAGGCAAAAGTAGTCGTGCCAGATTAGGTCTAATTGTTCATTGTACTGCTCCTACTGTTCATCCCGGTTTTTCTGGTAAATTGACGTTGGAAATGGTTAATTTTGGCCCAATAGATATTATTTTAAAACCCCAAATGTATATAGCTCAATTAATTGTTGAACAAGTCTTTGGGGAAATACAAACTAATTTAAGCCAATTCCAGAATCAGACATCTCCGAGTGGCTTATAAAAATATTTTAAGAGGTGTTTCTCAAGAAGATTTTCATTCACCTATTAATATCAGGTGACATTGCACAGAAAGCGATGAATGTCACGGGCCTTGATCGGTGGGCCAAGGCCCACCCTACATGAATTATTGTCTCTGCGAACGCTGTGTTCTCTGCGGTTGATTCCTTGTGTTAATTCTTAGTCATAAAAAAATTTAAAGATCTATCCCGGCATGCCGGGATTCCACAATTTTACATTTTGACTTTTGATATTTAATCTTCATTTTGTCCGGTTTAGTAGCTTCCCCAGACTTTGCCTGCGAGATTGGCGATCATTAAGAGTAGTACGATGCAGATTAACAGATATACGAATCGGGGGAACCAGGAGGTGAACTGGGCGAACCAGAAATCCGCCTGCTCGGAATAATTGTTCGCGAGGCGTTTTGAAACATCGTCGAGCCGGCCGGTCTCTTCGCCGGTTTTCCACATTTCGACAAGGTCGAGTGGAAGCTTCTTCGATAATCCCTCGGACATCAACTCCCCGGCCTTGACACTCTCGGCGGCCGGGCCGAACAGATCGGCTATTACGAGGTTGCCTGTTGCCGACATTGCCATATCGACCGATTCGCTGTACGGCACGCCTGCCTTGCTGAGCATGTGAAAAGCCCAGCAAAAACGGCCGATCTCCAGGTTACGGATCGCCTTGCCCAGGATGGGGATGCGCAGCACTACTTTGTCCAGCAATCTTCTAACAGGGCCTGTTTTGGGTGTGGTGTGAACGATTACGACAATAATTCCCGCCGGTATCCAAAACAATAGAAGGATTCCCGCCGCCTTGAGCAGATAAGATGTTAAGGTCAACTCTCCCAGGACAAAAGCGGGAAGCGGGAAAACGAATGCAGCGATAGTAAGGACCCCAACGGGCATAAGCAGCCCTGAGATTAATCGTTTGAGCATTCGAGCGGACATTTCATGCCATTTGGATAGAAGGGCGATCATATCCGGAAGATTGCCGGACTCTTCGCCGACCTCGACGAGCATTATATCGACCAGGTCAAAAATCCTGGGATGCAGGACCATCGTATGAGCCAGCGGATTGCCTTGCGCGACGCCTTCGGCCAGAGCAAGAAAGGCTTTTTGCAGCCGCGGCTTCAAGCCCGGGATGAGAGTATTAAGCGAGCGCTGCACCGGCACGCCGGCATCGAGCATATTGGAAAGATTGTTATAAGCAATTGCAAGTTCACTTGACATTGTTTGTAGAAAATATAATCTCAATCGAAAGTCAAACTCTCGGCGTTTAAGAATAGTCAAACCAGCCGAAAATGTCAAACAGCGGCTAAAATTCTAATTAACTCAATTTGCACGGACGTTGTAAGCGTGCAGTTCCTGGCCGCAGCGGATGTAGAGTCTTCCGCCGCATACGACGGGATGGGCGAGGTAGGAGTTGGTCGGCTTTTCTTCGAGCTGGAACCGGCTGACCATATCGAATCCGTCTGGAGTGACGGCCAGCAGGTACATCGTGCCCTCGTGGTTCAGGGCGTAAATCATTCCATCGGCGAAAGTGATACCCACTTTGCCCATCGTCTTGTCGATTTTGATGGTCTTACCCGTGAGAAATTCGATGCAGTAGAAGCCTTTGCCGCCCATCCGGCAAGCCGAGCCGTAGAGCCTGCCGTCCACGAGGACGGTGCCGCTGTGGCAGTCGTCCAGATCGCGGCGATGCCATACGGTCGGGGCTGTGCGCGAAGACGGATCGATTTTCATCAGGGTGCCGCCCGAAGAGTGTCCGCAGGCGACGAAGACGTAGCCGTCCCGGAACACGGG
>JBARRE010000400.1:0-1682 GCA_049644065.1 Sedimentisphaerales bacterium
GTGCCAAAGACTGGCGAGACAAGTGTTGACTGCGGGAAAGGCAAATGAGGTAGTATCTGACTCCGGCGGCCCGATTCCAGAGCATTCAGTTTTTACTGGACATCTCATTGAAGCGTTGAAAGGGAAAGCAGAGACAGAGAAAGGAATTATTACGGCAAATGGGGTTATGGCGTATGTTTACAATAAGGTCGCTAATGACCACCGTTCCCAACAGACTCCTCACTACGGTTCCATCGACGGGGATGGTGATTTCATCTTTCGAGCAGACATGTTAGAAGGGCTGGCAGAGAAAGAGGAAGAAGATAACGACATCTTAGTTCCCGTACCCGCAACACTTGTGGAGGGGAAAACCGAGAATGAAGACGTTATCCAGAAGACAAAGGAATACATATCGGACGACAGGTTCAGAATTAAGCTTGATGATTTGGTCGTACAAGAAATACGGAAGGTGCTCGACTTGACCTCCCCTGATGATTTCCCTTTACAGGTTAGCAATCTTACATCTGATGAAATAGTCAATAGGCTTTCCAAGTATGAGACAATATTTAAACCACTTCAAGCCATGATTGCTGTTCTTTGTTATTGGGGTAATGAGAAGCACAAGCCTCTAATCCAAAAGACTATTTCAAGGCTTGCAGAGGCAAATACATCCCAGTCGGGGCTGACGAATTTGATACGTTTAAGATGGTACCCACTATGTATGTTGTTGTATACAGGTGGACTTGCCTCCATAGCTTCAGAAAAGTATGTGAATTTGTCTTCACTTCTGTTGGCGGATGGCCCCGATCCTGAATATAGAAGAAAGACAAAACCCGTGGTGCTTACAGTGTGTGACGCGATGTTATACCTTCGTGATGCGTTTAAGAAAATACCTGGCCATGAGAGACACCTCGTCCCAAGAAGTGAGTACATGTTCAAGCGTCTTCAGCCGGATTTAGAGGACACACTCTTCCTTGGAAATAGCTATGAGCATGTATTTGACACTTATGAGATACTTCAAATGTTCATTTACGCCGACTTAAAAGATCGTGACTGGGGGCCAATTGGAAGATTCGGATGGAAACACTCACGCGAAGAAGACGCTCTTGTGACCGACTACATAGGAGTTGCAAAAAAGCAAGGCAATCTGTGGCCGCCTATACGAGCAGGTTTGTTCAGATCGGATACCAATCGGTTCGCCGAAATCAGTGAGCTTATACTACCGCGATTAAACAAACTTCCTTGGTGGTAGCGGGTAGAAAATGTGGACCGGTCGTTCCATATTTTCTACCGCTACTGCGAGATTGAAGAATAAAAAAACGAACATGTCATATCGAAATTACCGGGAAATATTTTGAAGATTTGCGTGGGTAGTCTCGTCTTATGATATAGTAGGAAAGATAGAATGAGGACTATATGGCAACGTTATCGATAATTTTGGGTGTACTTGCTGGCGTGGGAGTCATGGTATTGCTTTTTAAGTCTCTTTTTGGAGACAAGGAAGAGTTTTATGATTGTGTAAAGTTCTGGTTCACGCCGGATATCTTTTCATTTTTTTCCGGCCAATATTTTGAAGATAGATGGAGTGAAATGAAATTAGGTCTCTGGATATTTTGCGGCGGGATGGCAGGGACAGGGGTATATTTAGGATTAACGAAATTGTTTTGCTAAGAAAACCAAAACATCTGACCAGTTTTGTAGGG
>JBARRE010000401.1:0-17370 GCA_049644065.1 Sedimentisphaerales bacterium
GCCTTGGCCCACCAGGTAAAGCACTTGAAATCCAAGAAGGTGGGGCAAGCCCCACCCTACGCAGTTTTATGCTTTTGTGTTCTCTGTCTGGGACTTTGTGGATGTGCCGGAATGGCCGGATATTCCAATCAGTCACTGTTTCCGGAAGATGTTCGCAGCGTTTGTCTGGAAATGTTTGACAACCAGACCTTTCGACGGGGAGTGGAGTACGAACTTTCCGATGCCCTTGCCAAGCGTATTGAAGTTGATACGCCCTATAAGATAGTTTCCGATTCGGACCGTGCCGATACTGTAATAAGCGGTCAAATAGTATCGATAGGTGAATTCTCGCTCAGCACCGATCGCGAATTAGGTACTGTTCTGGAAAAAGAAGTGGTACTGCGGGCGGTGGTTAATTGGAAAAATCTAAAGACGGGACAGTTGATGATGGATCACCTTCAAGTTAGTGCTTCAGCAAGCTATTCTCAATACCAACAGCAGGATTTTAAGTATGCTTCAACTCTTGCAGCAAACAATCTGGCACGAAAGATCGTAGAACTGATGGAAAGGAAATGGTAGAATCGTGAACCGCATCACGAAGTGCCGAATATTAAATTATGAATGAAAATCAAGACAAAAAACCTGGTATGCCGCGTCGTGGTCTGCAAAACAGGCCGGGTAAAAAGCCGCCCCTGCCGCGCTATAAGCGGGGACCGTTCAGTTACCTTATAATTGCCATCACGATATTCATGGTAATGATGATGCTGCAGCAGTGGCAGAGAGTCGAGACGATCAGATGGGATGAATTTGTCAAGTACGTCGAAAGCGGGCACGTCGAGAGCATCACGGTGAAAGATACAGACGTCACAGGCCAATTCACCGACGACTATCTTGCCAGCCAGCAGGGTAAAGACAAAAAATCTTTTGTGGTTCATTTCAAACCGGACGTGCACGGCGTCTGGCTTAAGGAGCTGCTGCAGGAGCACCCGGGGATACAGAGTGATGCGGCGCCGCAGCGTATCTGGCTGATTATGCTGATGCAGTGGGTCTTTCCGCTGGTTTTATTGATCGGATTTTTCTACTTTTTCTTCGCCCGGAATCTTCGCAGCGGGGCCGGCGGAATGCTGATGTCGTTCGGTCGCAGCAAACATCGGCTGCAGGGAAAAGACAAGGCCAATGTGACATTTGAGGACGTGGCCGGCGTGGACGAAGCGAAGGAAGAAGTAGCGGAGATAATCGAATTTTTGAAAAATCCGAAAAAATTCCAGCGACTGGGCGGCCGCATCCCCCGCGGAGTTCTGCTCGTAGGCCCGCCCGGCTGCGGGAAAACATTACTGGCAAAAGCCATAGCAGGCCAGGCGGATGTGCCGTTCTTCAGTATCTCGGGCAGCGATTTCGTGGAGATGTTCGTCGGGGTCGGGGCGTCGCGTGTGCGGGATTTGTTCAAGCAGGCCAAGGAAAATTCGCCCTGTATCATTTTCCTCGACGAAGTTGACGCAATCGGACGAAAACGCGGCGCCGGCTTCGCAGGCGGCGGACACGATGAACGCGAACAGACACTCAATGCGATCCTGGTGGAGATGGACGGATTCGATACGAACGACCAGGTGATTGTAATAGCGGCGACAAATCGTGCCGACATCCTGGACCATGCGCTGACGCGCCCGGGACGGTTCGACAGGCAAGTATTTGTACCGCTGCCGGACCTGAAAGGCCGGGTTGAGATATTGAGAGTCCACGCCAAGAAGGTCAAGATGGGACCCGACTCCAATCTTGAGAGACTGGCACGCGGCACGCCTATGTTCAGCGGAGCGGACCTGGCGGCCATTATTAACGAAGCAGCCCTGGCTGCGACAATGGCCAACAAGGACAATATCGAGATGACCGATCTGGAAGAAGCGCGGGACAAGGTCCGGTGGGGAAGAGCAAAAAAGAGCAGAGTCATCGACCAGAAGGAAAAAGAAATTACCGCTTATCACGAGGCCGGCCATACGCTCGTGCAATCGCTGCTAAAAGACGCCGACCCGCTTCACAAGGTAAGCATTATTCCTCGTGGACCTATGGGCGGGGCCACTTTTGCTCTGCCGGAAAAAGACAGGACTATATTTACGAAAACATATTGCATGGCACTTTTGCAGGTGTGCTTCGGAGGCCGGATTGCGGAAGAAATGTTCTGTGATGATTTATCCAGCGGCGCCCAGTCGGATATTCAAACGGCGACAAATATCACAAAGCAGATGGTTTTGACCTGGGGCATGAGTAAAGAGCTTGGCCCGATCAGCTACGGACCGGATTTGGGCGTCATGGATATGGTATACGCGATGCCGCCCGAGAAAGAATATTCGGAGAGAACAGCCGAGGCAATCGACGGCGAGATAAAAAAAGTTACCGACGAGGCATATACAAAAGCAAAGGAATTAATAGAAGCAAACAAGGACAGACTCGAGGACATAGCGAAGGCCCTGCTGAAATACGAAACCCTCGACGCTGACGAGGTAAAATTGATTCTGGATGGCGGCCTGCTGGATAAGCCCACCGTTGCCGATTTGTTGGCTGTCGAACAAGCCAAAAACCAGCAGCCGGAACCCGAGCCCGAAAAACAGCAAGAACAGTCGGCTGGCTAATATTATTCTTATTCCAATTGTTTCTGAGCTTTTATGCGGGAACGAACTGCAGGAATATCAAAAGCTAAACTGCGTGCAGGCATAATCTCGGCTGTCTGTGTGCTCTTATGTGCGTGCTGTGCCTGGGGCCAAAATCCGGATGAGCCGAATTTTGCAACTGCAGGCAGCGTCACCACCGGCGTCGAGCTGGCCAGGTACGAAAACGAATTTTCCTCCGTCCGCTTCGAATCCGCTCAAATGGAGGCGCTCTTTGGCGTCGCCGTCATATTCGAAGGTACCGGTGACCTTCACTATTATGCCAGGCCCGAAACAGCACCCGCGCCGGGTTTCGAGCTGAAGGTCGCGGCTAAATCCGGCAGCTTCGGTTTCGGCGAGGCGGTGTTTCCCGAATGGAAGATATTCACCGATCCTCTCGGCAAAAACGTCGAAGTGTATGCGGGCGATTTCACCGTCTTCGTGCCGATCACAATGGCTAAAGTTCCGGCACAAGTCACTGCCGACGTCGAAGTCACAATAAGCGGGATTACCTGTACGAGCAAACTCTGCCTGCCGCCGTTCGAAAAGAAGCTGCAGACGCGGATCGACTGGGGCCGGCGTGATTCATGGAAGCAGATTAGCCTTAAAGCCGAGGGTGACACAGCCGCGCCGGTTCAAGTGACTAAAAGGCCGGCCTATTCGACCTGGTTTGCTCTGGCCCTGGCATTTATCGCCGGACTGGGATTGAATATCATGCCTTGCGTCTGGCCTATCCTGCCCCTTATCATCATGCGAATCGTCGACCAGGCGAAATCGGGCCGGAGGCAATCGGTCATGATGGGCCTGGCATTTTGCATCGGGATATTGCTGTTCTTCGCATGTCTGGCCGGCGCCAATATCATCCTGCAGAGCTTCTACGACAGAAGTCTGAACTGGGGCGACCACCTGCGCAATCCCGCTATCGTGACGGCCCTGGCCCTGCTGATGATAGTCATGGCTCTTTTCATGTTCGGCATTTTCACAATCGCCGTGCCTTCTTCGATAGCGAGCAAATCCGGCTTGGGCAAAGGTTACGCCGGCTCGGTCGGCATGGGATTTTTAGCGGCGATACTGAGCACGCCTTGCAGCTTCGGCATACTAACGGTCGCCTTCGTCTGGGCACAGGGCCAGCCGCTGTTGCTCGGCACGCTGGCTATCATGGTAATCGGGCTCGGCATGGCCGCACCTTACGCGATTCTGACCTCCATGCCGGGATGGTTGAAACGCCTCCCGAGAGGCGGACGCTGGATGGAGCTGTTTAAGCAGACGCTCGGTTTTGTGCTGCTCATTATTGCAGTCAAACTTATAAAAGCCGCTCCGGCAGAAAACAGAATCAACCTGTTATATTTTGCAGTGGTGCTTAGTTTCTGTATCTGGATATGGGGCACCTGGGTCACCTACGGCAGCAAACTCTCCCGCAAGCTGCTGGTCCGGGGCATTGCCGTGCTCCTGGTTCTTTTGTCATTTTGGTTCTTCTTCAGGCCGGAGCTTGTGGACTGGCAGGATTACGACCCGGCCCTGATCGAATCCGCAAAATCCCGGCAGACGCCGGTCCTGATCAAATTCACCGCCGACTGGTGCACCAATTGCGAGGTCGTGGATAAGTTCGTCTTTATGCGTAAGGATATCGCTAAACTCATCGATAAAAAGGGCGTCCTGACGATTAAGGGTGACACGACAAAGGCCAGTCAACCGGCGACAATCGATTTGAGCAACGTTTACAAAGAGCCCGGCGTTCCGGTAACTATGCTGTTCCTGCCCGGCGAAACCGAGCCGGTGCGCCTGCGCGAGCTGTTCTTCGCTGATGAATTGAGAACGCTATTGGAAAAGCTGCCGGATAAGGATTAAAGGAGTTTACGTAAAATTGGCTAAGCGAAAAAAGATCATAGTGGATAAGGACGATGCCGCACAGCGAGTAAAAAAAATCTGGCCCATATTAAAAAAGACATACCCGGCCGCCAAAATCGCGCTTAATTTCAAAGATCCGCTGGAGCTGCTTATTTCCACGATTCTCTCGGCCCAGTGCACGGATGTGCGGGTCAATATGGTAACAAAAGATTTATTCAAAAAATATAAATCCGTCGCCGACTGGGCTAAGGCCGACTTAAAACAGATCGAAACGGGTATCCGAAGCACAGGTTTTTTCCACAATAAGGCCATCAATATCAAGGGAGCGTGCACGAGGATTGTCGAGCAGTACAATGGCAAAGTCCCCGGCACGATGGAAGAGCTTCTGACCCTACCCGGCGTGGGGCGTAAAACGGCCAACTGCGTTCTCGGCGACGCCTTCGGCATTCCCGGAATCACCTGTGACACGCACGTGATTCGCCTGTCCCGCCGGCTGGGGCTCTCGGAAAACAGCGATCCGGTTAAGTTGGAATTCGATCTGGCCGAAATAGTCCCTAAAAGGAACTGGACTGCGTTTAGTCATTTAGTGATTACCCATGGCCGAAATATTTGTAAAGCTCGCAAGCCAAACTGCCCGGAATGTCCGATTGCGAAACACTGCCCCTCGGCGAACAATCCGGACCTGTGGTAGAAGAACAATGAATTCGTAATGTATCCAAAGGAGAGCGTTTTCTATGATTGAGATGACTGACAACCCCGTTCAAGACCTCTGGCGCATATTCAGAGTAATGGCAGAATTTACCGAAGGCTTCGAAGAGCTTGCTTCTGTCGGCCCGGCCGTATCTATTTTCGGCTCGGCCCGCACCAAACCGGATGATCCGTATTACAAGCTCGCCGAGCAGACCGCTTCCGGGCTGGTTAATGCCGGCTTTGCGATAATAACCGGCGGCGGTGGCGGCATTATGGAGGCGGCAAATAAAGGAGCCGCAGACGCGGGCGGCCAGAGCATCGGCCTGAATATCGAACTGCCGATGGAGCAGGTCCCGAACGAATACCAGAACATTACGCTGAATTTTCGATATTTCTTCGTCCGCAAGGTAATGTTCCTCAAGTACGCTCACGGCTTTATCGTGTTCCCCGGCGGCTACGGCACGATGGACGAGTTCTTCGAATCGCTGGTCCTGATTCAGACGCTAAAACAGGCCACGTTCCCCGTGATTCTGATGGGCAGCGATTACTGGGCCGGACTGGTCGAATGGATAAAGGCCAAGATGTTAGGCGAACACAAGTACATCTCCCCGGAAGACCTGGACGTTTTTACAATGGCTGACGATGTTCAAACCGCAGGAAAGATTATCAAAGACTTCAAAGAAAGTCCCAGCCGCAGCGGCATAGATTTACCGTCCGGAATGAGAAAAATGTGATACGTCCGTCGTATTGAGTATTGCTTAATTTGCTGCCGGACGATGGCAAGTAGAATCGATTTACGATTTGCGACACCCGTTTTCGCGGGCACATGTTTACAGTTTATTTCCATCTTGGTAGGGTGGCGGATCGCCCCACCATTATCGATCGGTGGGCCAAGGCCCACCCTACAAAACTATGGCCCGAAAAATGTACCGTACCCTTAATTCCCCACGATAAAAAGTTAATCGACTTCAACAGGACAACATATAATGGATCAAAAAGCGTTTCAGGATTATTACCCGGATGAGCTGAGCCATTGCTATGGCTGCGGCAGGCTCAACGAACACGGCTTGAAAATCAGAAGCTATTGGGATGGCCAGGAGGCCGTAGCCGTCCTTGAGCCCAGGCCGTATCATATCGGCATCCCCGGCTACGTGTATGGAGGCCTGATTGCCTCGGTCATTGACTGTCACTGTATCGGCACGGCATCGGCCGCGGCGTTAAGAGCCGAGGGCCGGAATATCGAAACATCCGGCCCTCTTCGATTTGTCACAGCCTCTCTGCACGTCGATTATTTGCAACCGGCGCCTATTGGAATCTCATTGGAGGTTCGAGCAAGAGTTAAGGAAATCAAAGGCCGCAAGGTCGTTGTTGACGCAACCGTCTCGGCAAAAAATGAGGTCTGTGCCAGGGGACAGGTTGTCGCAGTGCAGATGCCGGAACACATGAAGCCAACCAGCGGGATAGCATAACCGGCTAATTATTTAACTTGCCACTCGCAGTAAAGGCAGGAAATAAATCCCAGCCCGGCGGAAAACGAGCGATTATATCTAGCCTCTTAGTTCAGACCTGATGCGGTAAAGGCGTTGCCGATTAGCATCTGTGCAGTATCAGCCACAGATGGTTCGAGTCTCATAGCTTGCTTATAGGTCTCAATCGCCTCATCATAATGACCTAAATTGTGGTAATTAAGCCCCAGGGCAAGGTGTGCGAAAGCGTAGTCCGGCCTAATCCTTATAGCTTCTGTATTGGCCTTCATGGCTTCTTCTTCATTACCCAGTTCCGAGTAACAACCGCCGAGGCCGAAATGAGCATCGAAATCGTTTGGATTTGTCCTGATGGCTTCTTTATAATTCTGTATTGCCTCTTCAGGATTCTCCGATTTGTAGTAAGCATTGCCGACAGGTAAATATACATTAGCAGTAGTGGGACTGGAGTTTTCAATCTGCTGGAGAACAGTCGCTTTGGTGCTGGTAGTACCGACGGTCGCTGTTTTAACAAGCCAGATGCAAACTACGCATAAAATTACCGCTAATTCGGTTCCTATAATCAAACGCACTTTTTTCTTAGCGTTATCGCTCATTTAAGTCTCCTATAAGCCAAATTTGCTCATGCAAGCCACAAAGAATACCATTTATCAGACATATATCGGCAGGATTTGACAGAAACTTGATGAGCTAATGGATAAAGAAAGCAGAGCAAGTTTCTATAATAAGAAGAGCAATCGGTTGATGGGCCAATACCGTAAGGCGTTCCCCAGAGAGGTCAATCCTCATTTTCCAATAACCCCACTGTATTTAAGTTTTCTTAAGCTAAAAATGTACAGTACCCCTTTAATTCCCTCACCCCGGACATGATTGCTTGTTTGAACAGATATGATCCTAATGATTTCATACCTACCGTTATCGCCAAGGCATCGGGATTTGCAAGAGTTTTCGGAGAAGATTTTTGCTTGTCTGGCCGAGCTATGTTTTGTACAAATGCACACTGGTATGGCAGGTTCAACGCAGATGCAGTTATGGTGGGATGAAAGCGATGAATATTAAGAGGAAACATAATGCCAGAGTCAGATATCACTAAACGGCCAAAACCCGATGCTGGTGACGTTGCCCACGCTCTCAAAAAAGCTGTCATTTCCACTACACTCGGCAGTGTGGCCAGCGAATTATTCTCGCTGGTCGTTACGCCGTCTCTTGAAAAACGCCGTGATAAATGGATCGAGTCGATTGCTGAAAGACTGAAGGCGTTAGAGGGGGTGGCAGAAGGCTTCAAGGTCGAGGATCTAAAGGACAATGAGGCTTTTGTCAGTACTCTTATCAATGCTTCCCAAGCTGCGATAAGAAATCACCAGAAAGAAAAACTGGAAGCCCTCAGAAATGCTGTTTTGAATGCTGCTCTACTGAATGCACCTGAAGAAGATTTGCAGCACATGTTTCTAAACATTGTGGATTCATTTACACCCTCGCACCTCAAGATATTGAAGGGTCTCGACGAGTTAGAACTAATAGAGGATATAGAAGTGCCAAAAAGCTTCTTTTTTCACTTAAAAGACCAGCCAGATTTGTGCAACCAGATTATCAAAGACCTTCGCTCTCATGGACTGACTCATCTTTGCTCTCCGTGGGAAGATGATATCAGCCGCACCCATTTAGATGAAGGGCAAAACGTGACAGATTTGGGTAAGAAGTTTCTCCAATTCATTGCATCGCCTTTTGAGGGTGAGTAATAGCAGTGCGTTGCCGAAAGAATCTACTTGCAGGCCTTTGCTTGTTATTTGATACAGCTTATAGACGAACTCATATTGCACGGCATCATCTTACCATCTTAACAATTGCCCTTACTTACTTGTCTTTTGTTTCCGGATTCCGAAACATATAGCCAAAGGTTTTAGGGTCAACACCTGTTCCTTCAATGTCCATTTCTTCTCGTAGCTTTAAGACAAACTTACCAACGGCATTTACCTTCCCATTCTAACAATGGCCTTACGAAGTTCAATTGAAAGTTTTGGTCACCTTTCGATTATCAGTTTCAAGTCCGCATCGAATTGAGAATCAAAAAACAAGCCAGAAGAGGCAGTCAGTTGCTTGGTTTACGTGTAACGCACAGTAAGCGGCGTCTCACGGAGATTTTTTTGAGATTAGCTTGATTTTTAGAAATAATTTAGTATAATACATAACATATTCGTATAGCGTATTTAGAATTGAGAATTTAGAATGGAAAACTTTGCCATTTATTATTGATTATTTACGATTGATTATTTCTCTGTGGCTTCTGTTCTCTCTGTGGCTCAAACAACAGTGTTAATCGGTGTAAATCCGTGTCTAACAGGAAGCGATTTGAAAAAACAAAGCCAATTTGCGAAAGGTGGAATTGACGCTAAGTTAGTAACAGCAATGGTTTATGGGGATTTAGACGAGTGGAGACGGCCGGAAAACAAAGCCAATTCAAAGCCAAACAAAGCCTAAAAACTGGATTCCCGCCTGCGCGGGAATGACAGTGTGGCGATGGATTTTCGCCTGTGAGGGAATGACAATGTGGCGCAAGAACTAATTCGGTTTGGGATATCCCACAAAAGGGGTAGGAGTAGAGAAATGACGGCAGGGCAGATGAAAGGTGGGCGAAGCCGGGGATCTGAGGCGTTGACGGGAAGGGCGGTTTCGGGTATTGTACGGAACAGTCGAAATCAGGACAGAACCGTACATAATAACCAATATGGAGAAATCGAAATGAAGAGACGAGAGTTCTTGGCGGCGGCGAGTATCGCGCCGATAGCAGGAGTGAGTTCATTGGCGGTGGCCGATAGCGGCGGCGGCGAACAGGAATACTTAGAGTTCAGGCAATATCATCTTAATGTAGGGTCGAAGAAAAATCTGGTCGGGAATTTTCTGAAAAACGTGGGAATTCCGGCGATGAACCCTATCGGGATCGGGCCGGTCGGCGTCTTTAACACAATGTACGGGCCCAACAGTCCGACGCTGTATGTGCTTATGGTGCATAAGTCTCTGGATACAGTCGTGAATTCGGCTTCGATGCTGATGGCGGATGATGAGTACCGCAAGACCGACTTTATCGATACCTCGTTGTCCGAGCCGGGATACGTTCGGATGGAAAGTTCGCTGATGGTGGCGTTTAAGGGTTTGCCGCAGCTTCTCGTGCCGGAAAAGAAGCCTCGCATTTTCGAACTTCGAACTTACGAGAGCCACAGTATCAAGGCGTCGAAGAAGAAAATCGAGATGTTCAATGAGGGCGGAGAGATTAAGGTTTTCCTTAAAACGGGATTGCAGCCGGTGTTCTTCGGTGAAACATTAATCGGGCCGAAAATGCCCAACCTTACTTATATGCTTGTCTTCGACGATCTGGCGGATCGGGATGCGAAATGGAAGGTATTCGGCGGCGATCCGGAGTGGAAGAAGCTAAGGAGCAATCCTGAGTATAAGGATACTGTGTCCAATATAACCGACATAATTCTTCGCCCGGAGTCGTATTCGCAAATATAGCAGGCGGCGGGACAGAAGAAGCCGGCGTTAATTTTGTGTGTCCGGTTTCGAGCCGAAGATATTTAGCGTTTGTTCGATTAGAGGCAGAGTTGTGGTTGTCACCTTTGGGTCGTAGAGGTCCCCGGTGACATCCATTCGGACCATGGCCTGGCCGAGACCTTCGGTTAAAGACTGCAGGATCGAGGGATCGTCGGTGGCGAGGCGCTTGCCTCTTGAGGTAAGGGCCATGTTGATGTTGCGGTTTTGCAGGTCCATACTTCCTGAGCCGTAAAAAGCGATGCTCTGGCCGGAAAGATCGAGCTTCCGAACAAACAGATTATTACGCTTTATGTACGAATCGACATACATCCGTTCAAAAGCGTAGTCTTCCGGCCCCGATAGTTGCAGTACCTGCAGAACCTTAGCCAGGGGCGAAAGTTTGCCTACCTGCATATCGCTTATCGATAGTCTGCATGTGCCGATACGCGAAGAATTATCACCAAGACTGGCATTAAGGCTTAAGGAGCCATCCATTATGCCGCTCGTATGGCCCTTTTCAGGAGCTTGTCCTGATGTTGTGTCTGAGAGAAATTGTTTTAAGTCAACATTTTCAAAACCTGTTTGCAATACGTACTCTTCGGCCTGCTCAGCCGGCTGTTTGAATTCGAATTTTCCTTTTAATTTGCCGCCGTAGAAATCGGCAATTAAATCCTGGGTGGACCAATTACGCGAATCGGGGTCATAAAATATATGAGCTTTAAGATTAGTAAAAGATTTGCCATGAATTTTCAGCGTGCCGCCGTTGAAAGCTCCCTGGAAACTGCTGAGGCCTTCGCCGGTTGTGTACATGCCGTTTATTTTCAAGGCTGTGTTCAATTCAGTTGTAATACCGGACATTTTGAAACTATTGTTATTAAGATTGACAGTGCCTGCGAAATCAATCGATTTTTGGCCGTCATCCGTATGAAATAGGTGGATATTCTCAAAATCCAAATCGAAACGTCCTTCAGGTGAAAGCTTGTCGTATAAGGGCTGAACATGTTTTGGCAATGCCAGACCGAATCGGTCGTCGAAGATAAAGCCATTGGCCGATAGTTGTAGGAGAACGTTGCTGTAAGTATCGCCAGCTAAAATTATCTCTCCGTTTAGTTTTATTTCCGGGAAGTTCGAGTCCATTGGGACATTGCCATCTGTAATTGCAGTGATATCCCTGAGCTTTATACTGTTATCGGTTATTGTCAATGTGCCGGTTATATCTTTCAGTGGATAGGGGAACTTCGGGATAGTAACGCTGTCATGCAGACATTCCAATGTAATGCTGTAATCAGGAGGTTCTGTGAGGCTCTCTTTGTTTAAATCGGCGCTGAGATTGACCCTTCCCTCCGGTTTCAATTCTGAGATGATTTTTCTCAGCGAGCCGGGCAGCAGATTGAACAGATCGTCGTTTAGCAGAGTCTCTTCAAGCTTTATCGCCAGTTGATACAGTGGCGGCCGGTATTCCTGATCCAGATGGATTTGGCCGGTCAGGGAAATCAAATCATTGCCATACCGGCCGGCGAATTCTTTGAAATTTATCAGCTCCGGTGTGAATATGGCCTTCGCTGTTATATCCGAGACAGGCAGCGGAAATTGTTCTAACTTCAATGAAGTGTTCTTGAAAGACAAACCGGCAATAACGGTTGGATGCCCGGAATCTTGTGTCGATACATTTATCACGCCGTCAGCTAAACCGGCGGGACAAAATTGTTCGTATAAATTCTTCTGTTTCTCTGTCAATGCCGTCTCAAGTGTTGCATCCAGCGGGACATTATTTACCTCGATTAAAAAATCATACATGGCCGGCTTGTCGTCGCCGCGAGTTTCTATTTCGCCGTTCAGGGTAATCTTGCGCTGACTTACCAGCGAAACAACATCCGAAAAGATTACTTTATTTTTATTGAACAAAAGCCTGCCGGTAAGATTTTGTAATTGATAAGGGAAATTCCGGTATACGGCTTCGGTGCCGTGCAGTTCAACTGTCAGTTTCATCTCCTTGTCCGTTTGTGTCTGTCGAATTAACTGGAAATCTATCGCCGCGAATCCGGTAGGGGAGAAGGCTGACCAGAATTCTTTCTGCCTTGGCTTCAGTACAGTATACAAGTCATTGTCCAGAGGCATGTTGTCGCTTGTAATCCTGATCCCGTACTTCAGATTTGGCCCGAAGTCACTGCACGAGCCATTTAAGAAAAGCTGCGTGTCGCCGTGCCAGCAGCTCAGGTTATTAAGAGTCACGTTATTTTTGGTAAAATCAATCCGGCCGGTCAGGCGCTCGATCGCGTACGGAAACTTGTTATAGCAAAATGCGGCATCCTTACAATTTGCGTTACCGGCCATCGTACTTTCGCTCAGCCGGCTTAAATTCCCCGACATCTCAAGTTCGGCATCCACCATTCCCTGAGGTTGGTACATGTCAAAAAAACCCTGCAAAGCGGTAAAAAGGCCGGATTTGCCCAGGAAAATCGGCCCGACTGATGCAAGGTTGTCCAGTGCCTCGTTGCGTCTCGATTCTAAATCCGGCACGCTCAGCTTCAGCGAGAAATCATTATTTTTATCATATCTGAACTCAGCGGCCAACACATCTATTATCCATGCCATTTCAAGCTCAGGTACGTCTATGGATGAAATTCCGCCATTAATTGTCACGATACCCGGCTTCCACAATCCCTCCAGACGGCTCTTGGCGAAACCGGAAGACATCGTAGCTGTCGTTATTTCAAATCTATATCCGTCTTCTGAATCTTTATCGAGTCCAAAATCCGCATCAATAGGGACTGAAACAGCGACTTGCGACTGCCCGTTAGAAATCTTACTATATTGCAGTGTTCCTTCTTTTAGACTAATGCGAGGCATCCTGCCGGAATTGTTCTTGTTATAATTGATTTTGAGGCCGGATAAATTCGACCAGCCCGTATCCAAATCGTATTGGGCATTGAAAACGAAATTGTCGATATCCATGACCTTCAGTCTTGGCCGTAGCAGTAAAAGGCTGCCTGGATCAAATCTTGCATATACTCTTTTAGCTTTAAGTATCGTGTCGTGGCCATTTCCCTTTTTAGGATTAATGACAAGTTGTTCGATGAAAACGGAACCGTCGGTTTGGAACTCAATCGATCCGGTTCTTATATTCGTATTTGTTATTTTTGCAATCTGTCGTATGGCGATATAGCTAAGAGTCCGGCCCGCCTCTATGTAGAAAAACCACAAAATAGGGGTCAATACCAGGCTTGCGACAAGCCAGCGAGTGATTTTTTTTAGTATCGATTTTCGGGATTTGGGCTGGACCATAATTAATTATCATTATCAACTATTTGTTTGTTTTAATCGCCTTATCGGCAATATCCCGTCTGCAATATGCCCCGTCGAATTTTATTTTATCTACGGCTTGATATGCCCGCGCCTTAGCATCTGCAATTGTCCGGCCCAGTGCGGTAACACCCAGCACTCTGCCGCCATTAGTGACAATTTCTCCATTTTGGTCTTCGGTTCCGGCGTGGAATACGACCGTATCTTCGATCTGCCCGGCCTCTTGAAGGCCGGTTATCTTTTTGCCCTTTTGATAAACGTCCGGATAACCTCCCGAGGCCATGACTACACAAACCGCCGGCCGCGGGTCCCATTCGAGCTTAACCTGGTCCAGTGTGCCGTCACAGACAGCTAATATGACTTCCAGAAGATCGCTTTTCAGTCGCATGAGGATAGGCTGGGTCTCGGGATCTCCAAAGCGGACGTTGAATTCCAGCACCCTGGGCCCGCCGGCGGTTATCATTATCCCTGCATACAGTACACCTCTATACGGCGCGCCGCTGCGATTCATGCCGTCAACCGTAGGCACGAGAATTTCCCGCGTGATCTGATTCGTCAAATCTTCAGTAACTACGGGCGCCGGGCTGTAAGCGCCCATTCCCCCGGTGTTGGGGCCGGTATCACCGTCGCCGATGGGCTTATGGTCCTGCGATGATTCCATCAGATAAATATTTCGCCCGTCCACGAACGCCAAAATCGAGGCCTCTTCTCCGAGCAGTTTATCTTCGACGATGATTCTATCGCCTGCCGGTCCGAATATTTTGTCGCACATGATTTTTTCCGCCGCCAATATCCCATCAGAAGGATCATCGCAGACATAGACACCTTTGCCCTTGGCAAGGCCTGCGGCTTTGATTACCACCGGTTCGTCCCTGCTTGCTATATATGCTTTTGCATCTTCGAATCTATCGAAGGTTCTGCCCTCAGCGGTGGAGACGCTGCTGGATCGCATGAGCTGCTTGGCGAATGCTTTATCCGCTTCGAGTTTAGCGGCCTTGGCGCTCGGGCCGAATGCCTTTATGCCGGCAGACTCGAACTTATCGACCAGGCCCGCTGCAAGGGGGTCTTCCGGGCCGACCACTACAAGCCCTACGTTGTTTTGCCGTGCGAACTCCAGAAGTTGTTTACTATCATCAGAGTCAATTGGAATATTTTGGCCGCACTGGGCTGTGCCGGGATTGCCCGGCGCGATATAGAGTTTAGTCAGGTCTTTCGATTGTGCCAGCTTCCAGGCGATTGTATGCTCGCGTCCGCCGCTGCCGATTAAAAGTACGTTCATCTTTAACCTCGAATTAGTTTTAGTGTTCGTTACCACTGCAAAAGCAGGATTCTATCTTTACTCTATTATCATCACGAGCTTGGCATAGATTCTATAGGGACAGTTTCTTGCTTTTCCATAATTGATCGTCATTTATCAATCGTCCTTGGGTTTTGCTCTCTCTGCTATCGCAACTATGGCGTCCAATTTCTCTATGATCTCAGGGTCAATCTTATCTTTCGGGACCAAATCTGCCAGAACGTGGTAGCCATTCTTCAGAAGAAGATTGTCCATTTCCAGTTTTTTGAAATACGCAGTGAACAGAGGATCTAGAAATGTGTCTGAGGCTTTGATATCAGGCGACCATGGCTCACAGTAGTGTAACCTTTCAATAGCCTCGCCAATTTCCTTGATCGATTCTTTCATGGCCTTTTCCCGCCGTGACGACTCAGCTACACTGAATAAGTCGTCATATCTTTGCCCGCGGGCATACGCAAGAAGAACTTCCTCCATACAAAGATAATTCTCCAGTTCTCTTCGCTGCCACATCATCTGCTCAAGTTCCGGCTTCTTCATAAGCGGTTTATCGAGCCTGTCGAAAATTGCCACGCCTCCAAAGCGAGGATACGCTTCGCGCAATCCATAAAAGTGGTCGTAGGCTTTTTCTACGTGGTTGCCGACGTAGCAATAAAAGGGTCGTTTAAGCAATTCTGCTGCTTCGTGTCCAAGCGTCTTGGCAAATTTCTGCAAAATCGCCAAGTCAGTTGAACCTTCGAGATAGAGTACCCATCCAGTCTGCTCAGCGAGATAGTACTGGTCGAATCCTATCCTCTTCAAAGCTTTCAAAACTTGACTGCCTCGATCGTCAATGCGGTGAGGCTTGCCCACAAATGCAATTACCATATCTTTGCCAGCAGCTTCGTTAAGAACGACTTCGGAGTGGCTTGCGGCAATTATCTGAGAGCCTCGCTGCTCGGCAACCTCTGTAAGCAATTGATATATCTCTCTTTGTCGTAGAACTTCCAGATGAGCATCTGGTTCATCGAGCAAGAGAATCGTATTTGGATTAGCGTATAAATGAGCTAAAAGCAGGAGAATCTGTTGGAGTCCTCGCCCGGAACAAGATAGATCAAGGCTGACTCCGTTCGGCTCTTGATATTCCATAGTAATCTCACCTCGCTCACGAATATAGCGGGGTGGCTTTAGATCAACTAGGAACAGCTTTTTCATCATATCACAAAGCTCATTCCATTCTTTTTGATCCCGGTCATATATCTGGAAGCATAAGTTCCGAAGGACTTGAGCTGTCTGACCTTCTCCCAACAGAACATTGATACGACCTGGCTCCCATTTGGGCTCCATAGCTGCCAGACCTGACATAGGCGGTAGATATGCGATGCGGACTTCGTTGGCTATTTTTGGCACTATAGTGAATTCCGCGCTTTTTACGGGTTTTCCTTCAAAACCCGGCTTGCGAACGGGTCGACATAGAATTGATTCTTCACCGGTATAATCAAACTCGAATCCACACGACCACGATTTATCATTGGTTATGCCATCCACAATGATGTCAATTCGAACATTTTTTGTCCGCGGCTTATTACCGGAGTTATCTACGTCTCTGACGTGCAAATCGCTCCACAGAAGTTTTGCCTTGGGAACAGGAATCGAAATGAGATCCCTTCTGTTGATAGCAACTCCGGGGCGCTTTGTGGGAGATACCTTTTCTCCGCGTTTCTCCATCCATTGTCTAAGGCCGATTTCCCACAGAGCGAGTGCTTGCAGGGCGGCGGTCTTGCCAGAGTTGTTGGGCCCGATAAACACGACAGACTTGCCCAATTCTACTTCAACATCTTTCAATTTCCTGAAGTTCTTGATTTGGATGCGAGTCAGCATGTTTCTCGTCTCCCATAATTTTCAGAGGCAGATATACATCTGCCTCGGCCCCATCATACAGGGAATCCGGCGCAGTTAGGTTTCTTTATTGACCTGTTTTAGAATACGTCAAAAGGTATTTTTCCCAACCAAATACTATTTAGTCACGGTATTTCACGAAGCAACAGTCTACCAGAGCAGGCGGTATTGCTCAAGCTTTTTTGGTTATCAAACGACAGGGCCAAAAAACAGAGAATTGATTTTTGTCTTTAATCATCGCGGCAAGTGTTTATAATGGGTCAGCGTTCTTATTCTATGATAAAGAGGCGAATATATAAAGGCGTATGAGATGAATAAGAAATGGGCCAAAATTTCGGCAGTTTGTATTTTGTTTGGCGTTCTGGCTTTTGCCGGCTGCGTCGAGCCTGTGAGGTACCCGGAGATAGTTGGTGAATTGCCGACGTTTGTGTTTCCCTCACAATATCACATTGTCGGCACATCAATTCAGCAACGGCCGATAATGTGTCTTGTACTCGGCGAGGGCCCGGATGTAACCTTCATAATGGCGACAATCCACGGCAACGAAGCTGCCGGTACGCCGCTTGTCCGTAGTCTGTCCTGGTATCTGCGGCAACATCCGGAAATGCTGGCCGGGCGGAAGGTCGTGCTCATGGCTGTGGCTAATCCTGACGGCATGGTATATGGCAGCCGTTACAATGCAAAGGGCATCGACCTTAACCGCAATTTCGAGGCGAAAAATCGAGTC